>NZ_JCBATA010000004.1:0-190194 GCF_059816245.1 Frankia sp. RB5 | reverse complement strand
CGATCGACCCCTGGAAGATCGGACTCGTCGCGAAAGCCGCCCTCGTCATCCTCCACACCGAGTACCGCAGGACCGCCTAACACCCAACACCACGCCACGACGCTGATGTCACGCAACGCCACGAAAGATTACCGGGAAAGGCTCATTCGGCATCGCAGCGCTCGAGGCCCGCACGGTCGGCCTGCCCGTCGTCGCGCACGCGGCGTCGGGAGTGGCGTCCTTCATCCGTCATCGGCACGAGGGACTGCTGGCAGACAACGACGCCGCGCTGACCCGCCACACCCTCGAGTTGATACGGAATACGAGGCTTCGGGGCGCTCAGAGCGCACGGCGCTCAGGCCGAAGGCGGCAACACGATCCGGACGCTCGCCCTGCTGCTGCGCCTGCCGAGGCCGATCCGGAGCTGGGTGCTTGGTACCGAATGGTTCAGGGAAGTGGGACGCGACCCTTCCGGTGCACTTCTCCATCTTCACGGCCCTGCGCGCCCAGCTGGTTCCGGAGCCCGGGCCGACACTCGTACAGGTTGATTGCAGGATCACTTCGCGATGCTGCCGCACATGACTACCGAACTGACCGAGCGCCCACCCTCCTCCCAGGCGCGCGCGATGCTGAACAAGGTCCCCGAGATCACGATCTGGTTCTGGGTGATCAAGATCCTGTGTACGACCGTCGGCGAGAGCTTCGCCGACTGGATCAACACGACGCTCGGCGTCGGCCTCACCAACACGGCGCTCATCTTCACCGCTGTGCTGGCCGCGGCGCTCTTCGTGCAGATGCGACTCCGCCGATACGTGCCGTTGGCCTACTGGCTCACCGTCGTGGTCGTGAGTATCACCGGCACGCTCTACACCGACATCCTCACGGACAGCCAGGGCGTTCCGCTGAAGGTGAGCACCACGGTGTTCGCTGTCCTCCTGGCGATCGTCTTCGGCATCTGGTACGCGCGCGAGCGCACCCTGTCGATCCACAGCATCACCTCGACGCCCCGCGAGGCGTTCTACTGGCTCGCGGTCCTGGTGACCTTCGCACTCGGCACGGCCGCCGGCGACTGGACCCTCGAACTCAGCGGCTGGGGCCCTGGCAAGTCGGTCCTGCTCCCGGCCGCCCTCATCGCCATCGTCGTCGTCGCCTGGCGGCTCGGCGGGCAGCCGGTGCTCGCCTTCTGGTTGGCCTACATCCTCACCCGGCCGCTGGGCGCCAACATCGGCGACTGGTTCGCGACCCCGAAGTCCGAGCAGGGCCTGGGCCTCGGCACCGCTCTCACCAGTGTGATCTTCCTCGTCGCCATCGGAGCCACCGTCCTCTACCTCACCTGGTCGAAGGCGGACGTCATCCCCGAGTCGGAGGCCCCGGACACCGACGTCCACGGCGCGGGCCCCAGCAGAGAGCGACTCGCCCTCAGCCTCTACGTCGTGGCCGCGATCGCGGCCGGGCTCCTGCTCCACCACACCTCACAGATCCCGCACACGTCTGCGCTCGCCGCGGAGGAGGGCGGCGGATCGGCCTCCAACAACATCCAGCTCACACCCGCCCAGGCAGTCGCCCACTTCCCAGCGGCCGATGTAGCCAGCCTCAAGACGATCGCCGACGACACGCTCAAGAAGGTGAACGCGGGCGACCAGAACGGCGCCACGGCCCGGATCAAGGATCTCGAGACGACCTGGGACGACGATCAGTCCAAGCTCAAGCCTCTGGACAGCAACGCCTGGACGTTCCTCGACGGCCGGATCGACGACGCCCTGACCGCACTGCGGGCATCCAACCCCGACCCCGCCACCGAGAAGCAGGCGCTGACCGCGCTGTCTACGTCCTTGGGCGGCTGACGGAATCACCGTGGTCGGCGTGTTGTCGCTCCGACGGTGTCGAGCCGATTGCAGTCGACCAACCACGTGCGCGAGTCGGCGTACACGGCCAACACCCAGATCGCGGCCCGCTACGGCGGCGCGACCTCCAGCTCCGCGGTGCTGGTGCTCGACGCACCGGCAAGCACCACGGTGACGACGGCGGTCGCGATGGTCTTCGCCATCCCCATTCCGCGGCTCGACCAGGCGACCGCGGCGGACGGCTGCGAGCCGGATCCGAGCGGCGCGTAGGGCCGGTCGCGTCGACGGCGGGCCGGCCCGGCGGCGGTACCCGTCGAGACGAGGTGTCAGACGACGCTGATCGGCGCCGGGTTCGCCGTGGCGGCGCTCACTCGGCGGCGCTCCTGCGCGTGGGCGAGCCCGATGAGGCCGAGCAGGAGCGCGAGCAGGACCGCGGACGACCCGAGCGTGCCGAGGGCGAGCCCGCCCTTGGCCGCCGGCTTCGTCAGGAGGTCGCCGACGGTGGCGCCGAGCGGGCGGGTGAGCACGAACGCGAGCCAGAACAGCAGCACGTTCGACACCGCCGGGGCGTACCTGAGCGCCAGCAGCACGCCGAGGAGGCCGAGAATGAGCGTCGCGCTTCCCGCGTAGCCGAGGCCGGAGCTGTCCGAGAGGAAGTCACCCATGGAGGTTCCCAGGGTGTTCGACACCAGAATGGCCGACCAGAAGAGGCTCTCACCGGGGAGGGAGTCGATGTCGCGGATGGCGAAGGTCAGCCCGGTGCGCCGCCACACGATGAAGACGGCGATCAGCAGGGAGATGAGGATGGCCGCGCCGGCCGGATAGCCCAGGCCGAGGCCCTGTGGCCCCCAGCCCAGCGATTCGGTGCCCTTGGCGAGATACTTGTCGCTGGCGTCGCGGTTCATGAAGTCGGAGATGGTGGTGCCGGCCGTGCTGGTCGAGAGAATGACCGTCCAGTAGAACAGCGGGTTGTATGCCCTGGACCTCAGCTGGACGGCGAGCGTGCCGACGAAGACGAGGACGAGCAGCACCGTCGTCACGAAATATCCGAGGCGGAGCGTCTGTGCCAGCAGGTCGCCGGCGGTCTCCCCGAGCGTCGTCGCGGCGATCTTCATCACCCAGAATATCGCCGTGATTTCCGGCAGTTTTTTCACCACATATCTTCCCGCGTCGACGACGTCGTCCGCTGCGTCCATTTTCGTCATGGAGCCTCCCGGTGACGGTGCGATCGATGTCCTTTTCGGGTGCCATGTTCCCGGTGCATAATAATCCCCAGGGACCGGCTGACATCATCTGCACCCGCGGGTGAACCGTAGGCGTGAAAAAATGTTAGCAAGATGTGAACGAATAATTTTAGGAATTCGCCCGTTCGGAATTCATGTCTTATCCGGGAATTGTCGCGCGATCAAGGCTGGTCGTCGGATCGGTCTGGCGGGCCGCGCCCTGCCGCCCGCGTACGCGAAGGCGGCCCGGATCAGCTGGCCCACGGCCAGCGCCGCCGCTCCGACGACGCCACCCAGCCACTACCGGGGCCGGCGCGCCACCGCCGCGGCACCGCCCATCGCGGCGAGAACATAGGCGCAGACGCCGGTGTCCGTGTCCGACACCGCGACCGCGGCGTCGGACAACGCGGGACCTCGGTGGTCGACGAGCCATCGATGCAGGCTCAGGTCGAACGCGGTCGGTGTCCCGCCCCGAAGGAAGACGGCGACCGTCAGTGCGATCAGCGCGACTCCTGACGAGGCGGCGACCAGCAGGCGGGTCCTTCCGTACCTGTCCGGCCGCGCGGCAGGTGGGCGCATCGACCCGTCAGGCGTCGCGCGCATCGGCGGCCCCCCTGACGCCCGCGTGGCCGGTCGCCGTTGTCGTCATGGCGGTTCCTGGACCGAAAGTCTGCGTGGACCCGCATGTGAGGACCGTCCGTGCTCGTCACCTGGGCCGGCGGCATCCGATCCCCGGCGCCGGGCGCTGAGCCGGCACATCGTCCTCACATGAGGCCGGGGGCAGGCTGGCGAGGCTCGGCCGGCCGGCGCCGGGCCGTCGACGAGGGGGCACGGTGGCGTCGAGCGAAGAGCACCCGTGGTTGAGCCGCAGGGTCCTCCTCGCCGGCACGGCGGCCACCGCGCTGGCGGCATGCTCCACCCCGAGGCCGGACCGTGCCCCTCCGGCGGCCGACTCAGGGCCGCCCGCCCAAGAGACGCCGGTGCGGTCCCGGCCGACCACGCCACCGGGCGACGACTCGACCGGGCCGCCATCGCGTGCGGGCAGCCCCGCGGTGGCGGTCTCGCATGGCCCGCGAGACCGGCGCCAGGTGGCACTCACCTTTCATCTCGGTCCGCACCAGGCGGGGCAGGACCTCGCGCTCGCGCACCAGCTCCTCGCCGACGCCGCCGGCCTGTCCGCCCCGATCACGGTGTTCGCGGTCGGCGCCTGGCTGGCGGGGCATGAGGAGCTTGTCCGGGTCATCCTCGCCTGCGGCAACGAGCTGGCGAACCACACTTACACGCATCCGACATTGGCGATGTTGCCGGCTGACCGGATAGCGGCCGAGATCGTCGGCTGCCGTGAGGTCCTGGCGCGGCTCGCGCCGACGCAGGGCCGCTACTTCCGGCCGTCCGGCGGCGACGCCACGCCGTTGATCCTCGCTGAGGCAGGTGCCGCCGGGTACCGCACCGTAGTTGGTTTTGACGTCGACCCGCTCGACTACACGTCGCCCGGCGCGGATGCCGTTGTCGCCCGGGTGCGGGCCGGGGTGCTGCCCGGCTCGATCGTGAGCCTGCACTTCGGGTATCCGGGCACGGTCCGCGCGTTTCCCCGGATCGTCGCGAACCTGCGCGCGGCCGGCCTAGTCCCGGGCCGGCTGCACGACATCCTCGCCTGATCCCGTCCGGCTGGCCGGCGCTCCGCCACAGCCGGGCGGTCCTCGGTCAGAGCTCCCGCAGCAGGGCCAGGGCGGGCCGGCGGGCCAGGCGGCTCGCCGCCGCGACGACGCCGAACAGGGCGACGATGGCGGTCGCGAAGACCACCACCGTGCGGATCCTGTCGACGCTGACCCGCCCGGACGCCGGGTCGGCGCGGGTCGCCGGGTACGACGTCGTCGCGCAGCGCCGCGAGGTGCGCCGGCGCATCAGCCTGACCGGCCAGTACGCGGCGCTCGACGAGATGCAGACGGGCGAGGAGAACCTCCGGATGATGTGCCGGCTGCTGCGGCTGTCGGCCCGGGAGGCTCGCCGCCGCGCGGCCGAGCTGCTGGAGCGCTTCGATCTGGCGAGCGCCGCCCGGCGCCGCGTCGCCACCTACTCGGACGGGATGCGCCGCCGGTTGGATCTGGCCGTGAGCCTTGCCGGCGAGCCCGAGATCCTCTTTCTCGACGAGCCGACGACCGGGCTCGATCCCCGCAGCCGGGCGGCCGTGTGGGCGACCGTCGCCGACCTGGCCGCCAGTGGCGTGACCATCTTCCTCACCACGCAGTACCTGGAAGAGGCGGACAAGCTGGCGGATCGGATCGCGCTCCTCGACGGCGGCCGGCTCGTCGCCGAGGGAACCGCGCGCATGCTCAAGGAGTCGGTGGGCGGGCAGCGCCTCGACGTCGAACTGGCCACCACTGTCGGCCCCGAGGCGTTCACGGCGATCGTCACTGGCCTCGGCCCGCGCGCCCTGGCCGTGGATGCCCAGCGTCGCACCCTTGGCATCGCCACCGACGGTACGGCCGCCCAGGTCCGCGCGCTCCTCGACGAGATCGACGCCGACCGCGACGGCGTCGCCCACTTCGACCTGCACGGCACGACCCTCGACGACGTCTTCCTCGTCCTCACCGGTCACCCGGCCGCCACTCCCGACGAGCCCGGCACCACCACCAAGGAGAGCGCTCGTGTCTGAGCTGGTCCTCGAACCGCGCATCGCCCGCCCGCCGTCCCGCCCCTCCCTGGCCGGCACGGCTGGCGAGGTGGGCACGATGATCGGCCGCGGGCTACGGTTGTCGATCCGCTCGGTGGACGGTCTGATCATGGCGCTGGCGCTGCCGATCATGCTGATGTTGATGTTCGTCTACCTGTTCGGTGGGGCGCTGCGCACCGGTGTCGCATACGTCGACTACGTGGTACCGGGCGTTCTGCTGATCTGCGCCGGGTTCGGGGCGGCGCAGACGGCGGTCGTCGTCTCCCACGACCTGTCCACCGGCGTCATCGACAGGTTCCGCTCGATGGACGTGTCGGGCGCCACCCTGCTGTGCGGGCATGTGGTCGCCAGCGTGGCGCGCAATCTGGTGTCCACCGCGATCGTGTTCGGGGTTGCGTTCGCGATCGGCTTCCGCTCGTCCGCCGGGGTGCGGGGATGGCTGGTGGCCGTCGGAGTGCTCGCGCTGTTCGTGCTGGCGCTGTCCTGGCTGTCGGCGACGATCGGCATCCTCGCCGGCTCCCCCGAGGCGGCCAACGGGTTCACCTTCTTCATCAGCTTCCTGGCCTACCCGAGCAGCGCGTTCGTCCCGATCGACACGATGCCCGGCTGGTTGCGGGGATTCGCCGCCAACCAGCCGGTGAACACCGTCATCGAGACGGTCCGCGCCGAGCTGACCGGTGGTACCGCCGGCAGCGACGCGTGGCATGCGGTGCTCTGGAGCCTCGGCATCATCGCCGTGTCGGCCGCCGGCGCAGGCCTGATGTTCAACCGCCGGACCCGCTGATGGGCGTCTCAGCCGCGCAGCTCCCGGTAGGCGTCCGCGGCCGCGGGGTGCAGCGGCAGTGGCCCGGTGTTGATCAGGTTACCGACGTCGAGGTACTGCGTGCCCCGAGCCTGTCTCGGCACGAGCTGGCCGGCGTGCTCCACCAGCACGCGGACCGTCTCCCGGATGGTGTCGTCCGACGTGTGCGTACCGGTGACCAGCAGGTTCGGCACGCCGACGGTCCGCACGGCATCGGCCGACCGGTAGATGCCCGCCGGCAGGGCGATCTCGTTGTAGTACCGACCGAACCGCTGGCGCAGCTCCGGCACCAAGCCGCCGAGCTCGATCAGGCGGATACCCCAGGCCCGGTCGGCTTCCGCGAGCACCTCGGTGGGCACGCCACCGGACCACAGCATCGCGTCGATCAGGTTGTCACGCAGCGCCCCGACGGCGTCCTTCAGCGAAAGGTGTCGGTACTGGCCGAGAACGACGCCCGCCGTGGCGAACAGCCGCTCGCCGAACAGCGCCGCCCCCGAGCCGTTGGCGCCCAGTGAGACCGATCGGCCAGCCAGATCCGTCACCGTCCGCACCGGGCTGTCCGCCCGCACGACCAGCTGCATGTAGTTCTCGTACACCCGTCCCAGCGCGTAGAGGGTGACGGCGGGGCCGAAAGCGGGCGCGCCCGTGCGGGCCGCGTCGAGGGAATCGGCCAGGGCGAGCCCGAGATCCGCCGAGCCGCTGTCAACAGCCCGGATGTTCTGCACGCTGCCCAGCGTCGGCACCACCCGGGCGTGCAGGAACGGCCGCAGCAGATTCGCGAACTCGATGTAGAAGCCGTCCGGTTCACCCGCCGCGATCGACACCGTCCGGTCGTGGGACGAGCAGGAGGAGGTGACCCCGTCAACGGCCACGCCGAGCGCAGCCGCACCGGCGCCGAGCAGCACCGCGCGCCGCGACAGCCTCACAACGCGTCCCCGAGGGCACCAGCACGGTCCACAGGTCGATCCACAGGTCGATCCACCGGTCGGCCTGCCGCCTCGGACGCGGCGTCGTCGCCGGGTGAGCGACGGCGGCGACGGCGCAGCAGGCTCGGCAGCACGATCGTCGGCGACGTGTCCGCCCGCACCGAGTCCGCCAACGACCCGCCGAAGCCCAGCGCCGGAGGGCGCGCGCCTTCCGCCGTGGGCAGGTCCACGGCCACCGCCAGTCCGTGCGGAACCTGGGTGACGAAGATCAGCCGGCCACCGTGATTGGTCGCCAGCCGCTCCGCGATCGCCAGGCCCAGCCCGGAACCCGCGACGTCCTGCCGGCCGCGGCGGAAACGCTCGGTCAGATGCGGCAGCTCCGACTCCGGCACGCCCGCGCCGTCGTCGGCGACCGTGACCCGCCCGCGCCCGTTCGGCCAGCGGGCCTCGACGGTGACCGTCACCATGCTCCCCGGCGCGTACTTGATGGCGTTGTCCAGCAGCACGTCCACGATCTGCTCCAGATCCACGTCGGTACAGCGCAGTGGGACCGAGTCGAGCGGAACCCGGTCGACCAGGCTCACCCCGCGGCTCACCGCGGCGGGCCGCCAGAACTCGATGCGTTCCCGCACCGTCGCGCTCGCGTCGCACGAGGCCGGGGCGGGCGGGCGGGCGGCGAGCTCGGTGGCGGCCGCGTCCGCGACGGCCAGCGCCCGCATGCCGTCCAGCAGCACCTGCAACCGCCCGGCCTCGGTGACCATGGAGGTGTACGTGTCCCGCGCCCCGTCCGGCAGCCAGCCGTCGAGCATGTCCATCCGCAGCCGCATCGCCATCAGCGGATTGCGCAGCTGGTGGGACGTGTCGTCGATCAGGGCCCGCTGGCGGCGGGCGGACTCGGCGACCGCGGCGGACATCCGGTTGAACGAGGCGAGCAGCGTGCGCACCTCGCTCGGACCCTGCCTCGGGGGCACGTGCGCGGCGAGCACCCCCTCCCCGACCGCGCGCAGGCCGTGCTCCAGCTGGGTGATCGGCCGCAGCACCCAGCGGACCAGCACCAGCATCACCGTCGCGAACAGCACCGCGAAGGCGAGTACGCCGAGCAGGACATGCCCCCAGACCCGGCCCACGTCCGAGGCCGCCTGCCGCTGGCTGGACAGCAGCACCACCGCGCCGGACACCTCGACGCCGTCCCCGACCGGGCGGGCGAACACCACCCGTCCCGCGGACCACGGCCGGATGTCCGGGACGCTGGCCTGCCGCTGGTTGCGCAGCGCCGCGTCGATCGCCAGGTCGACCTCGGCGGCGGCCTGGCCCCCGAGGTCACCGCGGCGCACCAGCGGCCGGCCGGCGGCGTCCACGACGGTGACGGCGTCGCCGTACAGGTCGGCGTGCGCGTCGACCTCGGGTTCGAGCTGGTCGGAGCCCGTCATGGCGAGTTCGGCGAAGCGGTTCATGTCCGCGTTTCGCCGGCTGACGAACCGGTCGGTGCGTTCCGCCGACGTGGTGTACAGCAGCGGGACGGCGAACGCGGCGAGCGCGGCGAGGCCGGCCGCGAACAGCACGATCAGCAGCCGTCTACGCACCTCAGTCGCCCAGCCGGTAGCCGAAGCCGCGGATGTTGTGCAGCGGGCTCGGCTGGCCCAGCTTCTTGCGCAGCTTCGACAGGTGCACGTCGAAGGTCCGCGACACCGCCACGTACGCGTCGCCCCACACCTCGTCGAGCAGCTGCTCCCGGCTCACCGCCGTGCCCGCCTTGCGGGCGAGGACCGCCAGGATCTCGAACTCGATCCTGGTCAGCACCACCTCCTCGCCGGCGACGGTGACGAGATGGGTGTCCAGGTCGATGGCGATGTCGTTGATCTGGACCCGGCTCGGGGCGGGGCCGTCGGCGTCCCGCCGGGCGGTGCGGCGCAGCACCGCCTCCATCCGGGCCAGCAGTTCGTCCATCCGCACCGGCTTGAGCAGATAGTCGTCCGCGCCGAGACGCAGGCCGCGCACGACGTCACGCTCGTGGGTGCCCTGCGCGGTGAGGATGAGGACCGGGGTCGCGGCGAGTCGGCGCAGCCTGCGCAGCACCTCCAGACCGCCGATGTCCGGCAGGCCGAGATCGAGCAGCAGCAGGTCGGCGCCCCGGTGGCGCAACAGCGCGTCCGCTCCCCGGGTGACCCACTCGACCGCATGCCCCCGCGCACCCAGCACGTCCCTGATCGCCCCGCCTACGCCGTGATCGTCCTCGACCAGCAACACCCGCATCAACAGCCTCATTCATCCAGCCGCGGCCCGGCCGCGGATGCCCCTCCCCCCTGGATACGTACATCACGAACAACACCAGCACGCAGGCGCCATACGGGGGAGAACGACCACCAACCACCAACACGATGCGGCTACCACCTCTTCGCCGAATTCCGGCGGCGGCGAAACCTTCGACGGCTCGATGGAGGTCCACGACGCGCGCATCGCCCGAGACCCGGTCGCAACGGTCCGCCCATCGCGCGATCAGGCCTGGCAGCAGGCGTGGACCTGGCGCCGGACGCGGTCGGCGTCGCGCCGGCGGTCGATCAGCGCTACCGGTCCGCGGCGGCAGCCGGCACGGCCCACAGCCGCACCGTGGCGTCCTTCCCACCGCTCGCCAGGACCCGCCCATCCGGGGAGAACGCCACAACCTCGACGAAGTCCGTGTGTCCGCGCAGCGGCGACCCCAACGGGCGAGGATGCGCGCGGTCGCGGAGATCCCACAACCGCACCGTGTTGTCGAAGCTCCCGCTGGCCAGCTCGTTCCCGTCCGGCGAGAACGCCACCGTCCACACGGTGCTCCCGTGCCCGGTCAGCGGGGCGCCGAGCAGGCGCGGCGCGGAGGGGTCGGTCACGTCCCACAGCCGCACGGTCGTGTCCTTGCCGCCGGCGGCGAGGGTACGCAGGTCCGCGGAGATCGCCAGCGCGTAGATGCTGCCGGACGCACCGGTGACGACCCGGGTGAGCTCGCGGGGGGCGTTCGGCTGGATCGTCGACCACAGCCGCACCGTGCGGTCGGGCCCGTCGTCGTCCGGGCTCGCGAGCAGCGTGCCGTCCACGCCGATCATCGGCCGGGTCCAGCCGATGTCGGTGTGACCGACGGCGAGAGTGCTGAGCAGGCGCGGCCGGGCGAGGTCCGCGACGTCCCACAGCCGCAGCCGGCCGTCCTTGCTCCCATCGACCAGCGTCCCGCCCCAGACGAACGCGAGCAGCGTCACCGGCGCGCTGGCAGCGGGCAGGGTCGTCGCCAGCGGCCGCGGACGTGCCGGGTTGCGCACGTCCCACAGCCGTACCGAGCCGTCCCAGTTGCCGCTGGCCAGCACATCCCCGTCCGGCGAGAACCGGACGGCGAGCACGCCGGCGGAGCGCCCGGGCAGCGGCGGACCGAGCGGCCGGGCGCGGGCCGGGTCCCTGACGTCCCACAGCCGCACCGTGCCGTCCTTGCCGCCGCTCGCGAGCACGTTCCCACGCGGCGAGAAGGCCAGCGCCGTCACCCAGTCGGTATGACCGGTCAACGGCGCGGACAGGGCGGGGGCGCCGCCGCCGGCCCGGCCGCCGTAGCAGACACAGAGGATGATCAGGATGGCGGCGGCAGCCGCTCCCACGGACAGCCGGACGAGGCGCCGCCGGCCGCAACGACCGGGCTTCCTGGACCATCCGAGCCGCCTGGACGAACCAGGCTGCTCGGACGAACCAGGCTGCTCGGACGAGCCAGGCTGCTCGGACGAGCCAGGCTGCTCGGACGAGCCAGGCTGCTCGGACGAGCCAGGCTGCTCGGACGAGCCAGGCTGCTCGGACGAGCCAGGCTGCTCGGACGAGCCAGGCTGCTCGGACGAACCGGGCCGCGCCGGGGCAGGCGGCCCGTCGGCCAGACGCCCGGGGCTCGGCTCGAGCCCCGCATCGCTGGCTCCTTCGCCGCTGACACCGTGCCACGCGCCTCGGCGACCGGAATCCGCGGGCAGGCACGAGGACCAGGGCGAAACCGAGGGCGGGCCGAACACGGGGGCTTCGATCGGCGCCGCGGCGAGGTCGGGCACGGCCACCTGCACGCGGCGCCCCACCCCGCTGGTCACCGCGGAGGTCGGCGGGCCGGGCCAGGCGGGCGGCTCCACGGGTGCCTGCGCGGCGTCGCGCACATCGTCATCGTCGATGCGGACCGCGAGGTCAGCGCGCGCGGGCCAACCCGGTCCGTACCCGCGGGCGGCGGCCCGGGCCAGCTCGATCGCGAACTCCCTCGCCGACCGCGGTCGCACGGCGGGATCGGCGGCGAGGGCGCGCAGCACGACCCGGGCGACCGGGCTGGGCACCCGCGACGGCAGGCGCAGCCGGTTCTCCCCGTGCTCCCGCCACAACATCCGCATCGGCCCGTCCGCGCGCGGCCCGTCAGGCGGCTCCGCGAGCAGTTGGTAGAGCACCACGCCGAGCGCGTACACATCGGCGGCGGGAGTGAGCGGCCGCTTCTCCAACTGTTCGGGAGGCATGTAGAGCGGGGTGCCGACGACCGCGCTCATGGTGGTTGGCGCGTGTCGGACCAGCTTCGCGATCCCGAAGTCGACGACCTTCAGCACACCGCTGCCGTCGAAGAGGATGTTGTCCGGCTTGATGTCGCGGTGCAGGATGTCGTGCGCGTGCGCGCAGGCGAGCGCGCCGGCGACCGCGACGCCGACGGCACAGGCATCCAGCTGGCTCAGCCGTCCCCGGTATCGGCTCAGGGTGCCGCCCACCAGCCTCTCCATGATGATCAGATGGAGATCATCGACCTCCTGGTAGTCGTAGACCTTGACGATGTGCGGGTGGTCGAGCTTCGCGAGGATCCGCGCCTCGGTGACGGAGCCGATGGCTGTGCCGCGCCCGCGAGCGTCCAGCACCTTGATGGCGACATCGCGATGCAGGCTGTTGTGCCAGCCCGCGAAGACCTGGCCGAATCCGCCTGCGCCGATCTCCTCGCCGACCGTGTAAGCGGGCAGGGCCGCAGCCAGCCGGGCCGCCTCGGCCGTCACTCCCCGAGCCCCGAAAAGGAAATTCTCAAAGCGTCTGATGCAAGACCGAACGTCTCACGTGGCACAATTCGTGATCCTACGGCCCCGTTTGGCCGATTCACTCGCGCGGCAGCAACGTGCCCGGACAGCAAGCACCAGGTAACGGGACCGCCAACCGCCGGGGAACACGGCCACCCCACCCCGGCCGGATCGGCCACGCCGGCAATGGTGCGGCTCCCGTCGCGGGGCACCGCGACCTCGGAGAGAACAACGGCGGGCATCGATACCTTTTGGTTCGAACCGGACGGCACGCACGTCCGTGACAACGTAGGCGAACCAGTCGATGCCGCGTCGAAGGGACCCGATGAGACCCCGACGGCTCGCCGCGGGCATCGCGGCGATCTGCGCCCTGGTGGCCTGCGCCCTCGTCATCCCTGCGACCACCGCCGCGGCCGCCCCGACCCCGAATCCGAGGGCACCGGGTGGCCTGGCAGGAGAAGGCCAGACGCCGCTACCCGACATGCCCGGGCCGACGACTGGCGGGAGCGTCGACCTGCGTGCCGTCGCCTGCCCGAGCGGCGGGTCGATCGTCGTGTCCGTGTCCATCGCGGCCGACCTCGCGCGACTCCTCGCCGCCGAGCGGCCCACCGGAGTGGCGCTGTGCGGCCAGGGCTACCGGGACATCGGCGTGCAGATCGCCCTGCGCCGACAGAACTGCGGGCCGTCCGACGACCAGGTCTGGCGAGAACCAGCGGCCGCGTGCAGTCCGCCGACCGCCATCCCGGGCACCTCCCGCCACGAACTCGGCCTCGCGGTCGACTTCAGCAGCCCGACGCCCCTCGCCTACTTCTGGCTGGCGACCAACGCGCCGCGCTTCGGCCTGCACCCGTTGGTCGACGGCTCGGAACCCTGGCACTTCAGCGTCGACGGCCACTGATCCAGGTCCTCGCCGCGCCGCGAGGACGTCACGGTGCCGGGGCGGGCAGGCCGTTGGCGTCCTCGAGCGCCCTCGCCAGTACCGCCTGGCGCGCCGCCGCCCAGCGGACACGCCACTCGTCGACGTCGCCGCCGCAGGCTCGCACATAGGCCTGGGCGACCTCCCAGCGAGGCAGCGCCCGGCCGTCCGCCGCCCGCGCCAGGTGCGCCGGCGAGAAATGCGCCTCGACCGCCATCTGACGGTAGGACAGCGAACCAGCCTGCTGGCGCAGCTCGCGCAACGAAGCCGCGAAATCGCGAACCGGACCGGGATATGACGGAAGCGGACGCTCAGGTCGGGCCATGGGCCAACTCCTCGGCGCGCGCCCGGCCAACCGCCCCCCGTGGACAGCTGTCCCCTGTATCCGAACGCTCGTCGCGAACAACCCTAACCGCCTCCCCACCACAGCCAATGTCGCAACCAGGACACAACCTGTTCGAGAAGTGAAGGCGGACTCAGGTCAGTGTGGTTTCCCCGCGCACACGGGCGGCTGGTTGATGCCACTGGCGTAGAAGGCCCAGGTTCCCTGGTCAGGTCCGTGGGCTCCCCGCGCGCAGGCGACGGGCAGCGGATCGGCCCGCAGCCTCTGCAGCGCGGTGAGGTCGAATCGAGCCACCTCCCGATCACCACCGGCCACGAGCGTCCGGCCGTCCGGGGAAAAGGCCAGTCCGACCACCGAGCCCGACGGGCCGGGAAGCGGGCTGGACAGCGGCCTCGGCGTCGCCGGATCGGTGAGATCCCACAGCGCGACGAGACCCTTGTCGTTCCCGGCCGCGAGGATGCCGCCGGCAGAACCGGACAGGCGCACCGACTGGATCGAGCCGCCCAGGTCGGTGAGCACGACACGGTGCGGGTTCCCGGGTCTGCGCAGGTCGAAGACCGCCACCTCACCGGTCGGATATCCGGCGGCCACGAACTCACCGTTCGGAGAGAACGCGACCGAGTTCAGCAGGTCCGCGGAGCCGCCGTCGGCCTGCCCGCCGATACTCAGCTTCCGGATCAGGACCGGGTGGCGCTCCCGGCTGGCGGGGAGCCGCCATTCCAGGATGGTCCCGTCGTTGCTGGCCGCGAAGAGCATGTGACCGGTGGCGGAGAAGGCCACCGCGCGTACCTGGGCGTGCGGCTCGGTACGCACCGCGAGGAGAGTGGGCCGCGCCGGATTCCGGACGTCCCACAGGCGGACCGTGTTGTCGTCGCTGGCCGACGCGAGGATCGTGCCGTCGGGCGAGAACGCCACGTCGTCCACGAAGTTCTGATGCACCTCCGGCGGCCGACCGAGGAGGCGGGGCGCCTGGTGGGGCCTGAGCTCCCACAGCATGATCCTGCCGTTCTCGTTGCCGGTGGCGAGGAGGCCACCTCCGGGCGCGAACGCGATCGATCGCACCCGTCCACCGGGGCTTCTCTGACGCCCGCCGCCCAGGATCCGCGGTTGCGCGGAGTTCCCGAGATCCCAGGCGGCGATCGTCTCGTCGTCGCTACCGACGCCAAGCACCGTGTTTCCCGGCGCGAACTCGAGGGCGTAGACCGAGTTCGTGTTGACCGCGAGCCGTGGAGAACGCTCGACCACCTCCCCGGGGTCCGCGACCCGCCAGGTGGTCACCACGCCACTCAGCGGATCGGTGGTGAGCAGCCGGTCGCCACTCGAGGTGAAGGTCATCGTCGTGACGGCTCTGGCGGACGGCCTCAGCGAGGCGAGCAGGTGTGGCCGATCGGGCTTTGCCACGTCCCACATCTCGATCGTTCCCTCGTCGTTCCCGACGGCGAGGGTCCGCGCGTCGACAGTGAGCGCGAGTGCCTTCGGGATCGTTCCGAACGGGCGCGGCAGCAGGTGCACCGACGGTGGTCGGCCGTTCGTTCCGAGGCCGGTGAGCACGGCCGTGCCTCGCTCACCGGCGAGCACGACCGTCGTCCGGTCAGCGGCGAGGACAAGCGCGCTGACCGCGCCGACAGGACTGGCCAGCGAGGCCGTCGGCACCGGGTGGGCGGGATCCGCGACGTTCCAGCCGGAGATCCTTCCGCTCCCGTCGGCGGACACGAGGACCGTCGCGTCCGCCGAGATCGCCATGGCCCTGACCGCGCCACCGCCACTCGGTTGCCGCGTTCCCAGCCGCACACCCGTCGCAGGCCCGCCGGGCGTCAGGAGGACAACGGTGGCGTCGCCACAACCCGCCGCGAGAAGTCCGGGGTGCGAGCTGACCGCGATGGCGTTGGCGGGCGCTCCGCCGCCGCAGGAGCCGCTCAGGAGGGGCCGCGGTGGCCCGGACCCAGTGACCTCCCACATCCGCACGGTGCCCTGCTGATCGGCCGACGCGAGCAGGGCGTCGTCCGAGCTGAACGCCATCGCGTTGAGATACACCGTTCCCGGGATCCGCCACAGCGGCGACGGCTTCCCGGAGGCACCGTCGACAAGGCGCCGCAGGGAGATCTCTCCGTGGCGGCTCGCCGCGAGGACGCGTCCGGACGGCGCGAGGACGGACGCTCCCTCGATGCCGGCGTAGATACCGCTCAGGCCGCCGGTGTAGCGGCTCGCGGTCAGCGTGTTGATGAGAGACGCGCGCGCCACGTCATCGTCCTTCAGTGCCATGGCGGCGACGGCGAAGCTGAGGGCACCCTCCGGATCCCGCGTGCGCAGGGCATCCGCCTCGGTGACCATGTGGTGGGCGACGGCCGTGCGCCGCGCCGAGGTCGCGGCCCGCTCCTGGTCGATCGCGATCGCGGCTACCAGCAGGGCGACAAGCGTCGCGGCGAGGACGCCGGCGGAGCTGATCCGCAGGCGCCGAAGACGGCGGCCGGCCCGGGCCTGCTGTTCCGCGGTTCGGCGCGCGCGATCGCGGCAGGCGGCGACGAACTCCTCCGCGAGCGAATCAAGTCGTGGTGCGGGCGGCTCGGACGGGTGTTCCGACACGGGTGTCCCCGGACCCAGCACCTCGACCATCGTGGCGTCCACCCGCGGCTGGCCCCAGAGGTACGTCTCCGCGCGGTCGGCCGCGTGCCATTCGGCGGCGGCACGCTCGATCGCGCGCGTTCTGGACAGCGCCGTCGACCATTCGATGATGAGCAGATCCAGTGACGCCCACTGCGTCAGCAGCGCCTCGTGTGTGGGGGTGATCCAGCGGTCGCCGTCGTCGCTCGCGTCACCGGTCAGCAGCCTGCGTTCGAGAAAGGTGTCGAGAGCCTTCTGCTCGCTGTCACTGAACTCCGCGCGACGCAGCCGGCGTCGGCTCCGTCGACCGGACTCGTCCAGGGTGACCAGCCGCAGCAGGCAGACGAGGATCTGCCGGGCGGTGAGCCCGCTGGCGCTCGCGGCGGTCGCCAGGGCCAGCTCGGCGCCGCCGACCAGCGCGCCGGACACCCCGCCGAGGTCCCGGTAGCGGGCGGCCGGGATCGTCGTGCCCCGAGCCCGCCCCTCGGCCAGCTGGCGCAGGGTGAAGGCCAGCAGGGGCAGGGCCTCGCCGGTCTCCGTCTCCGCGACCATCGTGGAGACGAGTCCCCGCTCGAAGGTCAACCCTGCCAGCCGCGCAGGCTCCTCGATCGCGAGGCGGAGCATCGCGGGCGAGAGGGGACCAAGCAGGAACGGGTGGATCGTGACATCCGCGAGTTCGGTCATGTCGCGCAGGTCGTCGAGGAACTCCGACCGGATGGTCACCATCAGTCGCACCGGGCCGGCCAGCGCGCCGGCGATCAGCCTCGCCAGGCGCGATCGCCGCTCGGCCGCAGCCCTGGTGAACAACTCCTCGGCCTGGTCAAGCGCGAGGACGAGGTGCCGGTGCCAGATCTCGGGGCGTGTGAGCAACAGTTCCGCGGCCAGCCGGCGCAACCCCAGATCGTCCGGCTCGTCGAGTTCGGAACGGACGCGGGCGAGCGACCAGTCGACGCCGAGCTGGCGCGCGGCGGCCACGAGCGTGTGCGCCAGGCCGTCCAGCGGATCGTCCAGCGGCTGCCAGGCCCTGGTCAGCACCCACGCCGATTCCGCGTGTAGCGCGGGGACCAGTCCGGCGCGCAGAAGCGAGGACTTGCCGCAGCCGGAGGGTCCGGCGATGGCCAGCAGCGACGGAGTCGATCCCGTCGGCGCACGCAGCAGCCGGAGAGCATCGCGGATCTCGACGTCGCGGCCGAAATAGGTCCTGGCGTGTTCGGTGGAGAACGGGTGCAGGCCGGGATAGGGGTTACTGCCGCGCCAGCCGGTGTAGCCACCTCCCATGGCCCGCAGCTCGCCGTCCAGGGCATGCCGTGCGGAGACCGGATCGTCGTGGCACTCGATGTAGTGCACTTCGTCGAGCAGCGGGCTCGACACCCCGGCCTCGACGCGCAGCGGAAGCAGGCGGCAACCCAGCAGGACAGCCATGCCCACCTCGGCGTTGCACCAGATCGACGCGTTGAACGCCCGGGTCACGACGAAGACCACCGCGTCCGCGGCCCGCAGTTCCTGAGCGATTCGATCTCGCCAGGCGTCACCTGGGCGCATTCCGTGACCGCGATCGGCGGCGAGAAACGGCTCGTGCCCGTCCTCCCTGAGCCAGCCGAGTATCTCCCGGGCCCGCCCGCCATCCGCTTTCTCGGTGTAACTGACAAAGACTCGCGCCACGAACCCTCCTCGGGCCGTCCGACGGCACCGCCCCACAGCTGAAGGATCTCGTCAGCGAGTCAGCTTCCTAATCGTGACCATGCCGAGCTTCGTGAAGGGAAGACCCGGCGGGATCACAGGATTCTGATCCACCGTTCCGCCGCAGCGCAGAAGATAGGAGCCCACCGGATCCGACACTGCGAAGATGGTGACCGGGTCGGGGAACTTCTGCGGCTGGTCGTCCGTACGCCCGACGTTCACCGTGACGCTCCAGGCACCGTCCCGCCCGGGGACGATCCGCCCCTGCAGGTACCTGTTCTGCAGATGCGGCGGACTCGTCATGACCCACAGCTGCACCCCCGCGGGGATCGATCCCACGACCTTTCCCGTCAGGGTGTGCCGTCGGCCGCCGTACGTCGTCACGACTCGTTCGGCGTCCGGCTGCAGGCCGTCTACGGACAGACCGGCCACCGTCACCGGCACAGCGGCGGGCGCCGGACGCGATGCCGGCAGCGGTGGGCAGGAGGCCACCGGGGTCGGTTTCGGCCTGATCGCCGCGACCGTCGGAGTCACCGGCGACGGCGACGATTTTCCGCCTCCGCATCCCGATAAGGATGCGACGCACGCCATGGAGATGACAGCAAGCATGGAGAACTGACGGCGCAGCATTGACAACCCCCGTTTGTCATAGCCGACGACCGGACGGGAACCGCCTCAGGCCCGCTCCGGCCCACGAATGAAGCGTAACAGGACCATCGCTTCCACCGGCCACGAATCTGTCGCGAAAATCGCATTCACGGGCTCGGCAGGCGAACGACTCGAAGTGCAGCCCAATCCGGGCGGACGAGTCGCGTGCGGAAGTCGGCCCCGCCCTCCGCGCCGCCGGCATCACGCCGCCGGAACCCCGGATTCCCGCCTCCGCCGGCCGAACGCGGCGATCGCAATGCGGAGACGCAGGAGCCCCTTGCTAGGGCTCGGGGTTCTGGCGGTTGGCGCGGAACTGGTCGATGACGACGGTGAACTGGCCGTTGACGGTGACGTCGGTGATGCCGGCGAACAGGGCGCCGGTGCCGGGCAGGGCGACGACGGTGCGGACGCAGATCACGAAGGACGCGCCCGGTTCGAGGGTCTCGGCGCCGTCGCCGGGGTTGCCGGCGCCGCAGTCGGCGCCCGCGGGGGCGAAGTGGATCTGCGGCTCACCGGAGACGCCCTGGTCGCGCAGGGCCAGCTCGGCGGCCAGTCGGGCGCGGTCGGCGCCCTGCGTCTCGCTGTCGGCGGTGGCGAACGCGCGGCCGGCCTCACGGGCCGCCTGCGTCACGCCGAACGCGGACTTCTGCACCGCGAACACACTCAGGAACAGGTACACGAACGGGATGAGCAGCACGATCGACAGTCCGACGAATTCGATCATCGCCGAGCCCTCGTCGCGGCCCGGCCCGCGAGCGGCCCCCAAGCCTGCCATCGGCCCCGCTCCCGGTCCCGCACCAGCCGTCCGGCCCGGGCCGGGATCGCGGCCCCAGACCATCGCCGACCAGGCGGCCGCGGCCGAGCGCCATCCCCGCCGTGCTCGTGACGTCGCTGTCACGGCTGCTCCTTGACGGCATGGCCGGTGACGGTGAGGGTGACGCCGTCGCCGAGCGGGACGAGCACCAGGGGCACGACGACCCGGCAGGTCACCTGGACGAGCGGGGTGTTGTCGGGTCCGTCGACGTCGGTCCCGGTGCAGGTGGTGTCCGAGCGGCCGGGGATCGTCCGGGCGATGAGCGCCTGGGCGTAGGGGCCGCCGTCGCCGGCCGGGACGCCGAGGTTGGCGGCGTGCCGGGCGCCCTCCGCCGCGTCGGCCGCGAGCGTGTTGCGGACATAGAGGAGCAGCCCGACCTGCAGGATGCCAAGGAACAGGAACAGCAGCAGCGTCCCGACCAGGATGAACTCGACGACGGCTGATCCCGCGTCAGCTGGTTCACCCTCCACCTCGACGTCCGCGCCGACGTCGGCCGAGGCGCCCAGGTCGGCCCTGACGCCGACATCAACATTGACATCGGCACCGGCACCGGCACCGGCACCGGCATCGGGCTCGACACCGGCATTGGATGTGGCCCCGGCCTCGGCCCTGGCACCGACGCCGGCGGGATCGTCGGCGGCCGTTACGGCCGCCGGCTCACTTGCCGCCGCCACCGCCGACGCCGGACACCGAGTTGATCGCCGAGTTGAACAGGTTCTGCAACGCCGGCGTCGCCAGGGTCGCGATCGCCACCACCAGCGCCGCCGTCATCACGGTGATCATCACCCAGCCGGGGACGTCACCCCGGTCGCGGTCCCGGCCGCCGCGGGAAGCGCCCCCGCCGACCGCACGCCAGGCGAGCAACCTCGCCGTCATGGCCTGCCCGATACGTCGTCCCATGTCCCCTCCTCCAAGGCTGCCGAATGCCACCGGTGGTCGGAACGCCCCACCGCGGGGTCCGGCCCCGCAGGCCAGACCCGGGCGGGTGGCCCACCACCGCGTCTCGTTCCTGGCGCGCTCACTGGGCGATCACCGTGAAGCTCACCAGGGCGGGATAGAACGCGAAGATCACCGTGGTCGGCAGCACCAGGAACACGACCGGGATCATCATCGCGATCTCCTTGCGGCCACCGGCCTCCAGCAGCTGCCGCTTGCCGGCCTCGCGGACGTCCATCGCCTGGGCGCGCAGGATGTCGGCCAGCGGGGTGCCGCGCTCGATCGCGACGGCCATGCCGTCGACGAACCGGGTCAGCGGCGCGAGGGCCGTGCGCGCGGCGATGCCCTCCAGCGCCTGCACGAGCGTGGCACCGGCGCGGGCGTCGGCGAGCGCCAGGCGCAGCTCGCGGCCCAGCTCGCCATGGGTGAGCCGGCCGACCCGCTCCAGGGCGCCGATGGCCGACTCGCCGGCCGTCACCGCCAGCGCCAACAGCTCGGCGATCGTGGGGAACTCCAGCAGCATCTGGTCCTCGCGCTCGGCGATGGCCCGGGTGAGCCAGTAGTCGCGGGCGACGACACCGCCGGCGGCACCGGCGACGATGAGCGCCACGCTGACGAGCGCGGGCGGCCCGATGCCGAGCAGCGCGCGCAGGGCCAGCAGGAACGCGCCGAGCAGCGCGCCGCACACCGCGGCGATGACCTGCTGGACGCGGAACTCGTCGATGCTGGTGCGCCCGCCCGCCTGGGTGAGACGGCGCTGCAGGGCCGCCCGGCCGCCGAGGAACCGGTCCAGCCGCGCGGCGACATCCGCCAGCAGCGGCCGCAGGAGCGCCTCGACGGCGGCGAAGCCTGGCCGGGCGCTGCTGCGCGGTCGGTCGGCGAGCAGCCGCGACGGACGCGGCGTGTCCCGCAGGTAGGGATCGACGCGGTCGGCGAGCTGGATGCGCCGGGCCCGCGGCGACCGGTAGACGATGACGACCAGCCCGATCCCCACCAGCAGACCGAGCAGCGCCCCGGCGGCGACCATGGTCACGACCGCACCCCCGCTCCCCCGAAGCCGGGATCGTCATCATCCGGATCGCCGAATCCGCCGGACCCGCCGAATCCACCGGACCCGCCGAATCCACCAAGTCCGCCGGGTCCGCCCGCCCAGCCCCCGGTGTCGCTGCCGGGGCCGCCGCCGAAACCACCACCGGGCATCCGGGGTCCGCCGCCGGGGCCGAGCCTCGGCCGGGCGCCGGGCGGGTCCGCGGGGGGAGCGCCGCCGACGGTCGCCGCGACCGGCTCTGCGTCCGGTACCGCGGCCGCGGTACCGCCGCGCAGCACCCGGCCTTCCTCCGGCAGCCGGCCGATCCGCCGCATCAGGACGTAGGCCAGCGCCGACACGCCACCGCCGATCGCCAGCACCAGCACGCCGGTCGGGCTGTCGTAGGCCCGCACGTTCTGGCCGCGGGTGGCGAGCAGCAGCAGCACGATCCAGGGAGCCGCCAGCGCCAGGCGGGCGGCGTTGACCGTCCAGCCCTGCCGGGTCTCCAGCTCCGCGCGGGTGCGGGCGTCCTCGCGCAGGAAGGTCGACAGGGTGCGCAGCAGCCGGCCGAGGTCGGTGCCGCCGACCTCGCGGGCCATCCGCAGCGACTCGATGATGCGGTCGGCGACCGGGTCGGCGAGCTCGTCGGCGAGGCGGTCCAGGCAGGTCGAGAACGACCCGGTGGCGCTGTAGTCCTCACCGAAGCGGGTGAAGGCGGGGCGCAGCTGCACCGGCCCGCGCACCCCGACCGCGGCGAGGCCCTCGGGCAGCGACATGCCGGCCCGCACGGCGCTGGCGAGGTTGTCCACGACGTCGGGCCACAGCTCCCGCAGGTCGTGCATGCGGGCGTGCCGGCGGCGGACGATCAGTGTCCGCGGCAGCAGGGCCGCGAACAGCGCGAAGGCACCGGCCAGGGAGATCGTTCCGGTCAGCGCGAGCACGACGAGCCCGACCAGGACGCCGAGCGCGGCGCTGATCGCGACGAACTGCCGCGGGTTCAGGCCGCGGATGCCAGCCTGGGCGAGCAGCTCGGCGGTGGCCGTCTCCCAGCGCATGACGGTCGGGCCGGCCGAGGCGCGGGGACGGCCGCTGGTGACGATGAGGAACAGGCCGAGCCCGAACAGCAGGCCGAGGAAGATTCCCATCAGTGCTCCACCGCGATCTCGGGCCAGCCGCCGGCGGGCCGCCGGTGTGCCTGCCCGTGGGGATGGTCGTGGTCGCCCTGGGCCAACAGGGTGGGCAGGTCGTAGCCGGCGCGGGCGAAGCGGTCGGCGTGCGGCGGATAGCCGTCCGCGCGCACCAGGCCCTCCGCCCGGGTGCGGTAGATCTGGGCGATCTCGACGATGTCGCCCTCGGCCCGGCCGGGCAGGGCGACGATCTCGGTGACCCGGCGCCGGCCGGAGACGTCCTTGGCGAGGTGGACGACGAGGTCGACGCTGGCGGCGACGGTCGGCACGACGAACGCGTGGCTGACGTTCTCACCGGCGAGCAGCGGCAGCGTGCACAGCTTGGTCACGGCCTCGCGGGCCGAGTTGGCGTGCAGGCTGCACATCCCGGGCAGGCCGGAGTTCAGGGCGATGAGCAGGTCGAGCGCCTCCTCCTGACGCACCTCGCCGACGAGCAGGCGGTCCGGGCGCATCCGCAGCGCCTCCTTGACCAGCCGGCGCAGCCGGATCTCGCCGCTGCCCTCCAGGTTGGCCTGGCGGGTCTGCATCGCGACCCAGTCGGGGGCGCGCAGCTTGAGCTCGAAGACCTCCTCGCAGGAGATCACCCGCTCGCGCGCCGGGATCGCCGAGCCGAGGCAGTTGAGCAGCGTCGTCTTGCCCGCCTGGGTGCCGCCGGCGACGATGACGTTCAGACCGGCCACCACCGCGGCCTCGAGGAACGCGGCGGCGGCGGCGGTGATCGTGCCGAGCCCGATGAGCTCGTCAAGGCTGCCCGCGCTCAGCACGAACTTGCGGATGTTGATCGACCAGTGCACCCGGGTGACGTCCGGGATGACCACGTGCAGCCGGGAGCCGTCGGGGAGCATCGCGTCGACGAACGGCGTCGACAGGTCGACCCGGCGGCCGGACGATTTGAGCATCCGCTCGACCAGATCCTGCACCTGGTCGGCGGTCAGAATCGTCGTCGTGAGTTCGCTGCGGCCGGCGCGGGCGACGAATACCCGGCCCGGCTCATTGATCCAGATCTCCTCGATGGACGGGTCGTCGAGATGGCGCTGCAACGGGCCGAACCCCGCGACCGCGTCGTAGACCAGGCGGGCCGTGACATCCCGGTCCACCACGGGCGGAAGGTCGCTGACGAGAACACGTTCCTCGTAGTCCGCGAGCACCTCGAGAACAAGCTGGCGCACCTGCGCGGGATCGCGCACGGGATCGAGGGAACGCCGCCGGACGAGCTCTCGGACCTCGTCCTCGACGAACGATGTGGCGTCCATCCACCCGCCGCGTGCCACCGCCACGAAACCGCTGCTCCTCCGGCTCCGCTTCTTCCTTCGCCCGGATAATTGCTACGAAGCGTAGAAAGAAGGTCACTCCAAATCAAGCCCCGACGATCGGGGCGGACGCAACAACGTTCGCACAACCTCCCATCGCCCGTCGGGCCGGGTAGGACACAGCCAGGTCACGGTGTGCACAGCGTCCCACCTTGACCACCCGATGCGTCACTCTCCGCAACTATCGTCCCGCGTGCGGAGCGAGACAGGGGCATCACGGGGCGCACATGCCGGTCGCGACCAGCCGTGTACCGACCGCCCTGGAAACGCCCGCGCGATTTCGGCCTCGAATCGTCGTCGAGGCGATAACCTCGCTGCGGTCCCTAACCCGCGCGACCGTCTTGCCACAACCGCCTGCCAGGTCGACCGGTGGTGCCTCCCCCCACCCCGCCGATCCCACCCGGTGAGCGGCCGACACCTGCCTCGGGGGTCTCTTCCGTGTCCGGTCAGCCATCGATAGCTGGGCTCGCCCGCTGCCCGCGAGTAGCCTGTCCGTCCGCTCCGGCGGCGCTGCCCGGGGCCCGGCGGGGATGTGGACCGCGCGGCCCGAAAGGGGCGGCCCGATGAGCGGAAATCGGGATTCGCAACCGTCAGACATGTTCGACACGACCGCCTGGAAAATGTTCTGGCGAATTGTCGAGAACTGCCCGGTGGCGATATTCGCGACCGATGCGGTCGGCCGGCATCTCTTTGTGAACCAGCCGTGGTCCGAACTGACCGGACTCCCCCGCGACGAGGCCGTCGGCCACGGGCTGGAGCAGATCGTCCACCCTGACGACCTCGCCACCGTCAGCGACCACTGGCGACGCCTGATCACACACGGCGACGGCTTCTCACTCCGGATCCGGCTCATCGCGCCCGGCCGGCCGGCCCCGCCCGCGATCATGCAGGCGGTGGAGACGTCCGCCGGCGACGGTCGTCGACGCATCGTCGGTACCCTCACCCCGGCCTCGCCTCCCGTGCCCGAGGGCGACAGGCTCGCCGGCGACCTCCTCGACACCGATCTGCTCGGCGACGACCGTCTCGGCGACGACCCGCTCGAGCACGATGTCCTCGGCCGGATCGCCTTCACCGAGGATGCCTTCACCGAGGATGCGTTCAGCGAGGATGCGTTCAGCCAGGATCTGTTCCGCCCGGACATATTCCGCCCGGACATGTTCGGCTCGGAGCTGTTCGGCCAGGAGATCCTCGGCCGGGACGCGCTCGGACCGCAGGCACCCGGACCGCAGGCACCCGGACCGTGGGCGGGCCGGGCGGACGGCATCCTGCCCAGCGGCCCGGACCGGTACGGCATCTTCGACGGGCTCAGCGGCCACGACCCGTTCGACGAGGCCGCCCAGGCCCTCGGCGCGTCCGGCGCCGCCGACGACGACGACCAGCCTGATCATCAGGTGGACGGCCCGCGTCAGACCGGCGACCGCCCGGCGCATCGCCGCCATCCGTCCGGGTCAGGACGGGTCCCGCCGCCGGGCTCCGCCCACCCTTCCGGCACCGGCCGACGCGACACGACAAGAGAGCCCCCGTCCGGGCCACCGGCACGATCGCCCGACCAGGGCGGCTCCTCGGCCGGCGAGCCACGCTGGACGGTTCCCCGGCCGCGCCGCCCCGTCCCCGGTGAGCCGACTCCCGGCCGCGCGGGCGGGGCGAACGCCGCGGAGGAGCGTGCGCCGTCCTATCCCCGCGGGGCGCTGCCCCCGGGCGCGGAGTGGCGCGCCGCCGTCGTGCTGCACCGGAATGAGGAGGCCGACGTGCGCCCGACGGTACCCACCGAGCTCCTCCGGCCCCACGATGACGGGGACTGTGGCTGCATGTTGGCCGAGATGCGCCGGATCGAGGAGGCCTGTCGTGATCGGGAACGCTGGCTGACGACGCTGCTCGCCGAGCTGACGACCGCGGTGCTCATAGCCGACCGGGACGGTGCCGTCGTCGCCGTCAACCAGCTGTACTGCGATCTGTTCGACCTGGCGGAGTCACCGGTCGACCTGGTCGGTACCGACTGTCGCCGGCACCTGCGTCCCCGCGCGGGCCTGGTCGACGACCCGTCCGGGTTCGCCGCCCGGCTGGACACGCTGCTGCGGCGGCGGCGGACGCTGCGCCGCGAGGCGGTGATGTTCGCCGACGGCCGGGTGCTCGAGCGCAGCCACATCGCGCTGACCTCCGCCGACGGATATCGGGGCCACCTGTGGCTCTACTGCGACGTCACCGACCGCAGGATCCTCGAAGCCGAGATCGAGGGTCTGATCTCCGGGCTCTGAGCGTGCGCCTCCCGCACGCGTGGTCGGCGACTGCCCGCGGGCACCGGACCGGACCGCGCCGCCGCCCGCGCGTCACGACCGACTAGTACACCCCGCCGTAGTGGCGGGCCTGCAGGTCCTGGGCCTGGCCGACCCAGTCGTCGGAGAGGATGCGGTCCCCGAAACCGTCGAGCATGCGGGCCAGCCGGGCCACGTCCGTGTCACCCATCTCGGCGAGCTGCCCGAAGGTCGTGATGCCCAGCGACCGCAGCCGCGCCTCGATCACCGGGCCGACACCGACGATCTCCTTCAGGTTGTCCCCGGCGGTGGTACCGGCGTCCAGCAGTCCGTTCCAGCGAGGCGACGGCTCCATGACGACCCGGCCGCCCGCCGCCTGCTCGCCGGTCGCCCCGGCGCGGACCCCCACCGCCAGCGCGGCGCCCACTCTCGACGACGCGCCGGCCACCGCCGGCGGCCGCTCCTTCGTGGTCACCGCCGGCCGCGCCAGTCTCGTGGTGACGTCGCCGACCATCGCCTCCCGGGGGCCCTCCAGGAGCGGGTGGCGCCCGAAGCCCGCGTCCGCGATCCCGCCGTCCCCGCGGTCCGCGATCCCATGCCCGGGTTCGGCGGCGCCAGCGGGCTCGGCCCCACCGTCGGGTCCGCCCGCGCGGACGCCCCCGGTGCCGGGCTCCGCGCCCGCACCGAGCGCCCAGCCGGACCCGGAGGCAGGCGCGGGCGTGGGAGTGGAGCCAGGGGCCGGCTCGGCGCCGACGACATCCGCGTCGTCGCCGGGACGGGCCGGCGCGGCCGCCCGGGCGATCCCCGCCGCCCGCGCGGTGGCCACGGCCCGGGCGGAGCCAACGATCTTGGCGTACTCGACGGCCGCGCTGTTCTCGACGTCGGCGGCCGTGTCCTGACCGGCGCCCGGCTCCAGCTCCGACTCGGACTTCGCGATCCGGTTGAGCAGGCTGATCCGCTCGGCGGCCCACTCGGCCTGGTGCCGGTCGAGACGGGTGGTCATGGTGGCGACCTGACGCTGGGCGTCCTCCGCCTCGGTGCGGGACATCGCCAGCCGGGAGGAGAACTTGGCCGCCCGCCCCTCCGCCTCGGCGAGCTGACGGCGCAACGCCTCCGCCGTGCGTACCAGGTCCGCGACATCCGGTCCGGTCTGCGCGTCGATCGAGGGGACGGCCCGGGCGCCCCGGCTCGGGCGGGGGGCCGTCGCCTGTTCCACCCGGGAACGCAACGCCGACTCGATCTCCTCCACCCGGGCGCTCGCGGTCGCGGCGTGCCGCTCGGCGTCGAAGATCCGCTGCTCGGCCTCGGCGGCGCGCTGCTCGGCGACGGCGAGACGGGCCGTCAGGTCCGCCTTCTCCAGCGCGGAGTCGTCGCGCTGCCGGTGCAGCAGGGAGACCAGCTCCGCCACCGGCTCACCGGGCGCGCGGACCGGCACCGGGATCGGGATCGGCCCGGTGGTGGCCAGCTCCGCGCCGACCGGAACGCTGGCGGCGACCACGCTCTCGGCCAGGTCCGCACCGGCATAGCCGGCCGGATCGGCGGCCTCGCCCCCATCAGCGGCGCCAACCCGATCAGCGGCGTCGACCTGATCGGGAGCGTCGACCTGATCGGGAGCGTCGACCTGATCGGGAGCATCGACCTGATCGGGAGCATCGGCCCTGGCCGCGGCGACGACCTCGTCCCGATCGGCGTCCCCCGCGTCGGCCTCGACCGCCGCGACGACCTCGACCGCCGCGACGACCTCGACCGCCGCGACGACCTCGTCCCGATCGGCGTCGCCCGCGTCGGCCTCGTCCCGATCGGCGTCCGCCGCGTCGGGCTCGACCGCGGCGACGACCCGACCGGCGTCCGCCGCGGGGTGTTCCACGTCGGCATGCTCCGCCTCGGCGGGCTCGACGGCGGGTCCGGCACCCACCCGGCTGCCGGCGCCGTCCCCGAGATCGGACCTAACGGCGTCCCGGGCCGCCGGCTCGCCCTCGCCCTCGTCCGGCGGCGCCGGGAGGGGGGCGAGCTCCGGTTCGTCGTCGGCGTGGGGAGGCACCTGGCCCGCTCGTGCCTCCCGCACCTGCCGGCGCAGCGGGGCGATCAGGAACACCCACGCCAGCGCGGCGCCGATGACCATCGCCACCAGCACGTATGCCAGGATCTGCCCGGCGAGGTACAGCATGGGCTGCCAGCCTCCTTACCGCGGTGGGCCGTTCGAGATCCACGCCCGCCCGTCCGTCCGGGGGCGGCATCTCGGTACGAAGGATGTGGAAGAACGAGCCATCGGCACCGTCCGGGCACAGTCCCGGGCGGCGCCTCACGGCTACCTACGCATTATTCGCAACAGCGAACATCGGGCGTAACCCGGGGAGGGACAACCGTTGTCCGTCCGTCCCGTCGCGCGTGGAGAAATCGGGAGACGGACACGCCGGGCGACGACCGACACCACCGGAGCGGAACCGGACAGCCACCGCGGACGCGGTGCGATATCAACATTCCATACTGGATCACCACCGGTCCAGGGGAAAAAACCCACGGGACCGTCAACGGGTGTGGTCCGTGTCATAACGGTCAGAGCAGGTCGGGTAGCTCCTGGGGGGCGAACCAGAGCAGCTCGAAGCCCTCGACGCTGTCCACCGTGAAGGCGGCGTCGTCGCCACCGAGATCGGCCTCGACGATCTGGTCGGCCGCCGCGTGGACGGCGGCGAGCACGTCGGCGTCGTCACCGTCGTCGACGTGGATCGCCTCGACGCTCGTCCACGGCACCGGGAAGTCGACCTCGACGACGCCGCGCCCCAGATCGTCGCGCACCCGCACCTCACCGTCGGCCAGTTCGGCCACGAACACCAGCCGCCGCCGGGGCGCCGCCGGGTCCGCGTCCAGCAGCCGCAGGCTCGCCCGCGCCGCGTCGTGCAGCACCGCGTATTCCAGCTCCTCCTCGGACTCCGACTGGGCGTACCACTCCCGCAACGCGGGGGTCACCGCGAAACCCGTGCCGGCCGGCACCTGCCCGGACTCCCAGACCGATCGCGCGGCGGTGAGCGTGGAGGGCAGGTAGATGCGCACGGCATCAGTCTCCCAAGTGCACGCCGGTCGCGTTCGACGAGGGTCCGGCTCCGACCACGGCGCGCCGCCGGGGCGCGTGCCGACCGCTGGTGGGGTCGGCACGGGCCCGGGTCGCACGCTCGCTCGCGGACTCAACCGGCCAGGTCGAGCCCGACCGAGCGGCCCGTCCGCCCGGTGGACGTCGCGCCTGCCGGGCCGGCGTCGCCGTCCGCCCCAGGGCCAGCCCCGGCTCCGGACCTGGTCCGAGCGCCACCCGCGTCGACGCCGCTCGCCGGCTGCCCGGTCCGGCTCGGCGACGGCCGGGTCCGGGGACGCGACCGCGCGCCCGCCCGCAGCGCCGTGACCGTGGTGCGCAGGCTGGTCTCGAACACCTCCGCCCGACGGGTCAGATCCATCAGGTTCCCGCCCATGACCTCGAGGTCCTCCGGGCCGGGGCAGAGGACGGTGACCCGGGCGCCGGCCGCCTCGACCTCGGCGACCTCGCGCAGCAGCCGACGCGTCGCGGCGCGGCGCACCTGGCGCTCGACGCGGGCGACGGCCCCCCGAGGCCGGTCCGAGGCCAACGAGCAGGCCGGCGCCACCACGATGATCTCGTCGAGCCCAGCGGCGGCGGCCAGATCGACCGACGCCGGCGAACGGGTGCCGCCGTCGACGAACCGCGCTCCGTCCGCCTCGATCGGGGCGTACCAGCCGGGGATCGCGCAGGAGGCCATCACGGCATCGGGCAGCGACATCCGCGGCGCGTCGGGCGCTCCGAACAGCACCCGGTGTCCGGTGTCGAAGTTCATCGCCACCACGCGCAGGTCGCCGGGCGCCGGCCAGCCCGACCGGTCCAGGCCCGCGCGCTCCATCGCGGCCGCGACCAGGTCGCCCACCGCGGAGATCTTGCCCCGGCCCTGCGGCAGGATCGCCGCCAGCGTGACCATCGGCGACGCGTGCCGCGGATGCAGGGCGCTCGCGGTGAGCAGCCGCGGTGAGCCCATCCGCATGCGCGGCCGGGGCGGCAGGGAGGCACCGAGATCCCGATAGTCGAGGACGGGGTCGCCGGCCTCGTAGATCCCGCGTTCCGAGTTGGCCATCACCTCGACACCGACACCGAGGCGCAGCAGCGACGCCACCACGGCGCCGGCGGACGTGCCGACCACCACGTCGCTGCTGGCCAGGTCGCGGCCGGTCTCGCTCTCGATCGCACGCAGCGCGCCGATCATCCAGGCGGAGCCGAGGACTCCACCGGCACCGAGGACCAGGCCACGACGCACTGCCCGCCTTCTGGACATCGTCCACCTCCCGGCACAACGACCGGATGGTGCAGTCCCCTGCGCGGGGGCAGCTGCCGCCCCGGTCCGCCCGCTGTCATGTGGGCCACCCGGTCGCACCTGGCCCGGTCGAGCCCGAGGCGGGACCTCGCCGCCCGAACTCGACCGGGGATGGGCCAGTCGCAGTCCACGGTCCGCGTTGACCGTACGTCGCCTGCGGCGCGAGACGCGCCCGGACGGGCCACCGGACTACTCCGGCGGTTCCTCGCTTTCCTCGGCGAAACTCGTCTCCAGCACGCCCCAGTTCCGCAGCCGCTCGGCGAACTCCTGCGGTGTGGTGTCGTGCAGCAGGGCGAGGGCGCGCACGTCGCCGTCGCGGATCGACAGGACGCGCCCCGCGTAGTCGTCGCGCTGGCGCTGGATCTGCGCCACCCAGCGGCGCACCAGCGCGGACGAGTCGGGCGGGGCCTCGCTGAGCTTCTCCAGGTTGAGCACCGTGCGCGGACGGCGCTCCCGCGGCGGCAGCTGATCCTCACTGGGCAACAGCGCGGACACCGGAACCCCGTAGAAGCCAGCGAGCTCGGAGAGCTGATGCACACTGATCATGCGGTCACCGCGCTCGTAGGAGCCGACCGCGGCGGTCTTCCACCGACCGCGCGACTTCTGCTCCACTCCCTGCAGCGACAGGCCCTGCTGTATCCGAATCGCTCGCAGGCGGGCGCCCACCGCCTTCGCGTACTCCCGGCTCACCCGACACACCCCCAGCCGTCTCGCCCGAGCATCCCCCTGCCGTCCAGATCGCGGGTCGCGATCGCGGCCACGATCCGACAGGCACTCCTGGGCATGCCCACACTAACGTAACGTTGCCGAAAGGGAACGGACACACAAACACACCACATGTCACTCTCTGCGGTGTGCGAGCGCCGCCACCCGGCCTTCCACTTCCCAGCGCGTCGGATCAATGACGGCAATGGCCTGATCGCATCCGATGGAAAGCGATTGGTAAGATCTCCTTCACTTCCCAGCCGAGACCGTTCCACACAGCGATGCCCACGAATCGCTCGCTGTAACCGTGACCGCTACCCGGGCGCCACAGGACGGACACGAATTGTCACGGTTATGCCGTAGGCGTAACCGTGAGTTGCCATTGCACCTGCCGCGCCTCGGCATCTCACACACGAAGAGTGAGAGTGTGGCGTAGGCGGCTGCGCGGCACGGCCGGACGCCGCCGGCATGGGCGCCGCGGCCCTCGGCCGTCCGTCCCCTGCCCGGAGCCGGGATCAGCGGGTCTGTCGGCGGAAGGCGCCCCGGCGGCGGGGAGCCGCCGGGCGACCGGCGAGCCGCCCGGCGAGCTCCCGGATGGCCAGCCGGGCCGGTGAGGTCGGTGCGATGTCCCGCAGTAGCTGGCCGGCGACCTGGGCGGCGTCCAGCCCGGCGAGGTCGTAGGGCACCAGCGCGACCGGCTCCGTCCCGGTGTGGCGCAGGATCGCGCGGCTCACCTCGCGGGACGGGTCGCCGCCGACCACTGATGCCCGCAGCCGGTTGACCACCACCAGCGGGTCCGCCGCCGGCACCGCCTCCCGCAGATCCGCAAGGCCTCGGACAAACCGAACCAGCCCCACCGGCTCGGCCGAGGCGACGGCGAGCACCACGTCCGCCGCCTCCAGGACCGCGAGCGTCGCCCCGTTGCGCCGCGGCGCCGCAGTGTCGAAGGACAGCTCCTCGTCCGTCTCCAGACAGAAGCCGCAGTCCACGACGACGAACGTCGCCAGTCGCCGGGCCAGCGAGAGCACCGTCTCGATGGAGGCCGGCCGCAGCTCCGGCCAGCGGGAGGGCCGGGAGATCCCCGGCAGCACCCGCAGCCCGTCACCGAGGTCACGGCAGAGCATCGCGAGCCGGGGAACGTCGAGCAGGCCCTGATTGGCGGACCGCGCCGCGGCGGCCAGGCCCGGCGCCTCCTCCAGCAGGCCGACGAGCTGGCCGACCGCGCCACCGTAGGAGTCCGCGTCCACCAGCAGCGTGGCGGCGCCGAGCGCGGCGATCTCGGCGGCGAGGCACAGCGCGAGCGTGGTGCGCCCCGGCGCGCCCGCCGGGCCCCAGACCGCGACCACCCGGCCGCTGCCGGCCTCGGCCACGCCCATCGGGTCGGCGCCGGCACCGACCGGGGCGAGCTGGCCGAACCCGGGCAGCGCCTCGCTGTACGAGCCGGTGAACGCGCCGGTGCCCCAGGTGGCGGCGGGCACGGCGTTCGATACCAGGGCCCGGGACGCCTCGACCACCGCGCCGGCGACGACCTCCGCGGTGGCGTCCGCCGGGATAACCGCCGCGACGCCGAGCTGACGCAGCCGGCGATCGGCATCCTCGTCGCCCGGGGCGATCAGACCGACGACCGCGATGCCGGCCATCGCGAGCCTGGTCAGCGCGTCGCGGTCGAGGCGGCGCAGGTCGGCCGACAGCAGCGCGGCCCGCGCCGCGCCGGTCGTCGCCGCCGCCAGCAGGTCCGGCAGGTCGACACACCGGCGGACCACGGTGACACCGAGATCACGTCGGTCGAAGGCCGACACCAGGCCGGCCTCGACGTCCGAGTCGGTCACCGCGGTCAGGATCGGCAGGCTCACCGGCCGTACCCCGCCACGGCGGTCGGCCCGGTCGCGCCGACACCACCACGGGAGTCCCGCTCGAGCTTCACGACGTCGACGCGCTCACTCTGCGACGCCGCCACCGCCTGGATCGCGCTGTCGACCGGGACCCGCAACGTCAGCGAACGGTCCCCGCTGGCGAGCTTCTCCAGGCTGACGAACTCGACGTCGTGCAGCACCAGGGACTCCCCGCCTGCGCCCGCGGCCGGGGCGGGCTGGTTCTGACCGCCGCCCTGGGTGGCGCCGGTCGTGCCGCCGGAATCCTGCGCGGCCCCACCGGGCTGGAAGACGTAGACGTCCACGTGGTCGCCGGGCTCCAGCTCGGGCAGCCGGCCCGCCTTGACGATGACGGGCACCAGCCGGGTGGCCTGCGTGTTGCGCCCGGCGAAGTCGGCGCCGCTGACCAGCTCGCCGGCGTTGACGGGCCGCGCGAGGGTCGCCCCGGTGAGATCACGCAGCCGGGCGCCCGGGTAGTAGCGGTCGGCGGTGCCCGCGTCGAGGCGGGCAAGCACGGTGCTCAGGTCGCCATCGACGATGACGTGACCGGCCGGCAGGTCGCCGCGGGCCACCACCCACTGGCGCGTCGAGTCCGCCGACGCGAACAGCCGCGCGCCCACGACCACCGAGACGAGCACGAGCAGCACGCCGATGAGCAGCCGCGAGTCGCGCCATCGTCGCCGGGTGAGCCGGCGGGCGGGCGGGGACCCCGGGGGCGGGGACGCCTCGGGACGGACCGGCGCCGCGGCGAGCTCGGTCACCGGGTGACCTCCCTTGATCTTCCTGGCGGGCCGTCGGGTGCGGGTACACACCTTCCGGTCGCAGAGCGTACGTGGTCGAAGGCTCCGAACCCAGTCATACCGGCAAGCGCATCGCCGCGAAAACGGCACAATCGACGGCCGGCCGCGACCGACCATCGCACACCGCAACAATCCGGGTCATCTGAGCACACCAGTTGGACGCTTACCTCGCCCCCGGCGATGTGCGCCCGCGGCAACCTCGACCCGTCTGTCCTGCTACCGGGACCACGCCGCCGAACCGGCCGACGCGAGCAGGCCCGGTCGGCGATGGATCCGGGAAAGAACCGAACCGGTCAGGGGCGAGCAAGGGCTTTCGATCGCGTCCGCGCGCAGTTATCCACAACCTGAGGCATCTGGAGGCGATGAACCGTGGAATCTCTGATACACACGAGAGGAGAGACACCCGCCCTCAGTAGGAGGACCCGATGAACGACCGCTTCCTTCAGCTGAGCGACGTGGCGGACATCCTGAACATCTCCTCCAGCCAGACCTACGCGCTGGTGCGCTCCGGCGAGCTGCCCGCCATCAAGATCGGTGGCCGAGGGCAGTGGCGCGTCGAGCGCACCGAGCTGGAGGCGTACATCCAGCGTGCCTACGAGCAGACCAGGGCGTTCGTCGCCGCCAATCCGATGAGCCGGGGCGAGGCCGTCCCGGAGGACTGAGCCCACCGCCATCCCGCGCCAGACCGTGCCGAGCCATCCCGTCCGGAGCGGAGCCGGCCGCTCAGGGGATCCGGCGGACGTACGCGATCGCGTCGAGCGGGAGCGTCCATCCGGAGCGGATCCGCCCGCGCCGGGCGAACTCGCCGACGGCGTGCTCGGCCACCTCCAGGAAGTCCGCGCCCACCCGCACCGGGGTTCCATGCAGGCCGTCGCCGTCCACCAGCCGCAGCGTGCAGGCCGATCGGTCCCGCACCAGGCCCCGCAGCACGTAGCGCAGGTCGAGCTTGGCGGCCAGCGGCCCCTCGTGCCCAGGCTGGGCGGACACCACCGGCAGGTTCTCGACCGCGAGCAGCGAGCGCATCGGCACCAGCGCCTCCGTCGCACCGGCCTCGGCCAGCAGGAACCAGTCCACACCGAGTGCGGCGAGGGTGCCGTGCAGCGTCTCCGGTGCCCGATGGCCGCCGAGGACCCGGCAGCGGGTCCGGTGCCCGACGACCGGGCGCATCCGATCAATCATCCGCAGGTAGGAGGCCTCCCTGCGGCTGCGGTCGGCGAGTTCGGCCGCGAGCTCGGCCGCCTCCTCCGCCTCCCACTGCAGCTCCAGGTCGGCGAACAGGTCCTCCCACCGCATCAGGTCTCCTCCCGGCTGGGTACGTTCCGCGGCGCGCCGATCGACCCGTTCACTCACGGACGACGCAAGCGGGATTGACAGTGGGGCTCAAGAGGTTTACACAACCAAACATAGGCAAACGAAGCCGTTCGATGCCATCCGGCAGACAGGGGATGTGGCGATGAGCGCGGGACCGGTCCGGCGGACGCTGGCGCGGCTCGCCGGCGCGGCCGGCGCGGTGGGCATGGCGATCATATTGATCGTCTTCGGCCCGCCTCTTGCGGACCTTCCCGCCGGCGCCGGCGACGTACCGCACTGGTTCGCCGAGGCACCCGAGCGCGGCCTGGTGACGATCGTCGCAGCGATCGCGTGGCTGTGCCTGCTCTGGCTGTGCCTCGGCGTCCTGCTCGGCGTCGCCGCCGCCATCCCCGGCGGCGTCGGCCGGATCAGCGCCGTGCTGGCCCGGCTCGTCCTGCCCCGCGCCATGCGCCGGCTGGTCGAACTCGGCCTCGGCGTCACCCTCGCCGCCGGCGTCGCGCCGGTGATGGCGGCGGTGCCCGCCCTGGCCGCGAGTCCCGCCTCGCCCGCCGCCGTCAGCGCGTCGGCGGTGCTCCCGGATCTGTCCAGGGCGGCGGACCCGGGCGTGACCGTGCGGGCCGCGACGCCCACCGTCGCCGCGGCCCCCGGCCAGGCCACCGCGGTCGCCGCCGAGGCCAGCCCGCGGGTCACCGTCCCCGGGCTGGGCGCGTCGGTGCCGGTGGTGGATCTTGCGCCGACCACCCCGGCGGCGGACTCCCCGGCCTCATCCGCCAGGTCGGCCTCCGCCGGCGGTCCCTCGACGTTGCCCGCGTCCCTGGCACGCCCCGGAGCCACGACGCCGCCCAGATCCCCGGAGGCCGCCCAGGGCGTGGCTCCGGAGCACACCGCCCCTGACCCCGGCACACCCGTCCGACTCACCACGGCCCGGCTCCCGGCGAGCTGGCCCGATCTGACCCGCCCCTCGACGCAGCCGGCGAGCCCGGCGGGTCCGTCGACGGCACCGACCGGCCCGGCCCCCGCCGGCGGTGCCTCGACCGCGAGCGGATCGGACCACGCCACCCGTCCCCCGTCCCCGGGAACCGCGGCGTCCCCGAGCAGGCCGAACACCTCGCCCCCGCCGTCGGCCAGACCGAGCGCGCCGTCGCGGGACCCGGTCGTCCCCCCGGCGCATCGGGGCACGGGAGTACCCGCGACCGGCGCGGCGACCGGCGGCGAGGAGATCGTCGTCCTGCGCGGCGACAGCCTGTGGACGATCGCCGCGCGCCACCTCGGCCCGACCGCCACGCACGAGCAGATCGCGGCCGAATGGCCCCGCTGGTGGGCCGCCAACGCGGACCTGATCGGCCACGACCCGAACGTCATCCTTCCCGGCCAACGTCTCAGACCGCCATCCGGGCCCTGACCCCGCCCGCCACCCTCGGAGCCAGCCGTGACCGCATCCTGTGCCCTGACCCTGCCCCGACGAACACCGTCGACCGCGAGCGTGCGGCTACTCCCCGTCCCCTCCACCGAACCGCCGTTCGACGACGAGCTCGGCCCAGCCCCCGCCGGGACCGCCATCAGCCGCACCGTGCGGGCTCCCGGCCATCCCGCCCGGTCCAACCCCACCATCTCCGCGCCGCCCCTCGTCCCGACGACCGACGCCGACGCCGCCACCGCGATTCCGGCCACGCACGGCGCCCCCGACCCGGCCGGGGCACACTCCGTCCTGGGCGTCCCGGCCGCCCGAACCCCGCTCGCCGACGGCCGGGGGGGTGGGACCGCTGGCACGGGTGGCGGGCCGCCCGCCACCCGGCCACCCACCGCTCGACCGCCCGCCGCCGGCCGTCCCACCTCGACGGTGATGTCCTCACCCGCCACCCGGCCGCCGGGTAGGAGAACGGCGCCCGAGCGGCCGGTCGACCGCTCCCCGCGGCGCCTGGCCGTCCCGCGGCACGTCTTCACGGAGTCCGGACGGCCTGTTCCGCCGCTCGCGCCGAACGCCTCGTCCCCGGCCACCGCGGGCGGTGCGACACACGGCGCCGACGGACGGCCGATGCCCTCGCCGCGCGAGGCCGCCGTGATCGTCGTCAGGGCGATCGTCGAGGCGCTGGGCGGCGTCCGTCCCGTCTCCCACCTCGCGAGTTGGACGACCCCGCGCCTGCAGAACGATCTCGAGAGGACCGCGGCGCAGCTCACGGATCGCCGGCGCGGTCAGGTCCGCAGTGTCCGGGTCAGCGAGCCCCGACCCGGCGTCGCCGAGGTGTCCGCGGTGATCAGCCGTGGCTCCAGGGCGGCGGCGCTGGCGCTGCGGATGGAGTCCACGAGCGGCCGCTGGCGGGTGACCACCCTGCAGGTCGGCTGAGCGCTGCCGCGACCGTCGCGACCCAGGTCCCGCCCCGGGTTGGTCTCCACCGCCGGGGCGGGCCCGCGTCGGACCGAGCTACTCGGCGTTGCGGCGCGACGGGTCGCCGTGGCAGCGCTTGTACTTGCGGCCGGAGCCGCAGGGGCACGGCGCGTTGCGGGCGGGCCTTGCGGAGTCACCGCCGGAGGTGGCGGCACGACCGCCGCCGGCGCCGCCGCCCGCTGCCCGCAGGCCGGGCACGCCGCCGCTGTCCGTGCTGGTGACCGATCCGGACGAGCCGCCGTCCACGGACGGCGCGGTGTACCGCAGGCCGCCGGTGGGCCGACGGGTCTCCAGCCCCTTGACGAAGACGGGCGGCGGAGCGGCGGGCGTCGGCGCCTCCGGCACCGGCGGCGACGTCCGGCGGGCTGTCGGCGCGGCTTCCTCGTCCTGCGCACCGCCCGGCAGGGCGGCGGGCGGCGCGGCGGGCAGCACGGCGGCACTGACGGGGAGGGCCGGCGTGCCGGCGGGAGCGGCGTCCTCGCCGACGGCGGGCGCCTCGCCCTCCTGGCCGGCCACCTGCACCTCGGCGTTGAACAGGAGGCGGACGGACTCCTCCTTGATGCCCTCCATCATCGTCTGGAACATGTCGAAGCCCTCGCGCTGGTACTCGACCAGCGGGTCGCGCTGCCCCATCGCCCGCAGGCCGATGCCCTCCTGCAGGTAGTCCATCTCGTAGAGATGCTCACGCCACTTGCGGTCGAGGACGGCGAGCACCACGCGCCGCTCCAGCTCCCGCATGATCGGCTCCTCGTCGGGGCCGTCTCCGAGCTCCAGCTCGCGCCGGTCGTACGCCTCCTGCGCGTCGGCCTGGATGTCCTCCAGCAGGTGGTCCGGGGTGAGCCCGTCGCGATCGTCGGTCTCGGGGGCCTCAACACCGACCGGGTAGAGCTGGCCAAGCGCCGTCCACAGCTTGTCGAGCTCCCAGTCCTCGGGGTAGCCGTCGGCCGTGGCGCCGACGACGTAGCCCTCGATCGTGTCGTCGACGAAGTGCCGCACCTGCTCGTGCAGGTCGGCGCCGTCGAGAACCTTGCGGCGCTCGTCGTAGATGACGGTGCGCTGCTTGTTCATGACCTCGTCGTACTTGAGGACGTTCTTGCGGATCTCGAAGTTCTGGCCCTCGACCTGCGTCTGCGCGGATCGGATCGCCCTCGTGACGATCTTCGATTCGATCGGCACGTCCTCGGGAATGTTGAGCCGATCCATGATTCCCTCGACGGCGGCGGCGTTGAACAGACGCATCAGGTCGTCGCCGAGGGAAAGGTAGAAGCGCGACTCGCCCTGGTCGCCCTGGCGGCCGGCGCGTCCGCGCAGCTGGTTGTCGATGCGCCGGGACTCGTGCCGCTCGGTGCCGAGGACGTACAGGCCGCCGGCGGCGACGACCTCCTCATGCTCGTTCTTCACCGCCTGGCGGGCCTTTTCCAGCGCCTCCTGCCAGGCGGCCTCGTAGTCCTCCGGCGTCTCGATCGGCGACAGCCCGCGCTGGCGCAGCTCCTCCCGGGCCGCGAACTCCGGGTTTCCGCCGAGCATGATGTCCGTGCCACGGCCGGCCATGTTCGTCGCCACGGTGACGGCGCCCTTGCGGCCCGCCTCGGCGACGATGGTCGCCTCCCGCTCATGGTGCTTGGCGTTGAGGACCTCGTGCGGCACGCCACGCTTGGCGAGCGCCTTGGACAGGTACTCGGACTTCTCCACGCTGGTGGTACCGACCAGGACCGGCTGGCCCTTCTCGTGCCGCTCGGCGATGTCCTCGACCACGGCGTCGAACTTGGCGATCTCCGTCTTGTAGACGACGTCGGCGCGGTCCTGGCGGACCATTGGCTTGTTCGTCGGGATCGGAACGACGCCGAGGGTGTAGATCTGGTGGAACTCGGCCGCCTCGGTCATGGCCGTACCGGTCATGCCGGAGAGCTTGTCGTAGAGCCGGAAGTAGTTCTGCAGCGTGATCGTCGCGAGGGTCTGGTTCTCCTGCTTGATCTCGACCTTTTCCTTGGCCTCGATCGCCTGGTGCATTCCCTCGCTGTAACGCCGGCCGTGCAGCACCCGGCCGGTGAACTCGTCGACGATGAGCACATCACCGTCGGTGACGATGTAGTCCTTGTCCCGCTTGTAGAGTTCCTTGGCCTTCAGCGAGTTGTTCAGGTAGCCGACGAGCGGCGTGTTCACCGACTCGTACAGGTTCTCGATGCCGAGCTGGTCCTCGACCTTCTCGACGCCGGACTCGGTGATGGCGACCGTCCGCTTGCCCTCGTCGACCTCGTAGTCGGTGTCGCGCTCGAGCAGGGGGGCGATGCGGGCGAACTCCGTGTACCACCGGGTCGGGTGGTCGGCCGGACCACTGATGATCAGCGGTGTGCGGGCCTCGTCGATGAGGATCGAGTCGACCTCGTCGACGACGGCGAAGTTGTGGCCGCGCTGCACCAGCTCGTCGGCGCTCCACGCCATGTTGTCGCGGAGGTAGTCGAAGCCGAACTCGTTGTTGGTGCCGTAGGTGATGTCGCACGCGTACTGGACTCGGCGCACGGCCGGCGGCATCTGCGGGTGGATGACGCCGACGGTCAGCCCGAGAAAGCGGTGTACCCGGCCCATGTTCTCGGCGTCGCGCTGGGCGAGGTAGTCGTTGACCGTGACGATGTGCACGCCCTTGCCGGACAGCGCGTTCAGGTAGGACGGCAGGGTGGAGACCAGGGTCTTGCCCTCACCGGTCTTCATCTCGGCGATGTTGCCGAGATGAAGCGCCGCGCCGCCCATGATCTGCACGTCGAAGTGCCGCTGGCCGAGGGTCCGTCGGGCGGCCTCGCGCACCGCGGCGAATGCCTCGGGCAGCAGATCGTCGAGGGTCTCCTCGCCCTCGGCGAGGCGCTGGCGAAACTCGTCGGTCATGCCGCGCAGCTCGCTGTCGGACAGCCCGGTGAAGTCGTCCTCGATCAGGTTGACCTGCTCGGCGATCGCCTTGAGCTTGCGCAGAATCCGGCCCTCACCGGCACGCAAGATCTTGTCTAGAACCACGGGCGAAACTCCTCCGGCAGGCATGTCGGCGAGGTCACCGACCACACGATGCTAGCCCCTGGACCGGCACCCACAACATCCATCGGGGCGCGGTTCCCGCGCGGCGCTCCTCCGGAACACGGAAGTCGCGCCACGGGTGTCTCCGCATGGACGAGCAACGTGCACAGCGGCAAACGCCAGGGCGACGCGCGGACCGCCGGCGTGCGGTCGACCGCCGTCTCCACCTCCAACGAGCGACGGCTCTGTCCGGTGCCCGACATCGGCCGCGCGCGTCGCCAACCCTGTCCTGGCCGTCCGCGGCGTCCACCCACGATGGCCCGCCGGACACCGTCCGGACCGGATCCGGACAGGCCGAACATCGGCGGGCGAGGCCAGGTAGTAGAAGAAGGCATGCCGTCCCTCGAGGCCGCGGAGATCACCGCCGGTCGACTACACCTGCGGCCATGGCGTCCGTATGATGCCGACGCCGTCCACCGGCTGTGCCAGGATCCGCAGATCCAGCGCTGGACGCGGTTGCCGTCTCCCTACGAGCACGCACATGCCGAGGACTTCGCGACCCGGCAGGCCCCCCTGTCCTGGGTGCAGGGAACCGGTGCGCCGTTCGCGGTCGTCGACGCGACGACGGAGGAGCTGCTCGCCTCGGTGGAGCTGATGCACATCACGGCGCAGGGAGAGGCTGAGATCGGTTACTGGTGCGCGGCGCACTGCCGCGGCCAGGGCGTGGCGTCGCAGGCCGTGGCCGCGGTCTGCCGGTGGGGCTTCGGCACGCTGGGCCTGTCCCGGATCGAGTGGCGGGCGGCTGTGGGCAACGTCGCCTCCCTGCGGGTGGCCAGGAAGACGGGCTTCGTTCTGGAGGGCACTCTTCGTCAGGCCCTCGTGGTGGGGGGCGGCCGGCGAGTCGACTGCTGGGTCGGCTCCCGACTGCCGGCCGATCCCACCCCACCCGGCCGGCCGCCACACCGGTCCGGGTGATGCCGCGGCTGATCAGGTGATTTCGAGGAGCTTCTCCCGGACCGCGTAGACCACGGCCTCCATCCGCGAATGGAGCTGGAGCTTCTCCAGGATGTTGCGAATGTGGTTCTTCACCGTGTTCTCGCTGATGTACAGCTGCTTGGCGATGTCGCGGTTGTTCATGCCCTTGGCGACGAGCCGCAGCACCTCCATCTCCCGGTCGGTGAGCCGGGGCGTGGGCAGCTGCGGCCGGTCGTCCTTGTTCTTGATCATGGCCGCGAACTCGCTGAGGAGCTTCGACGCCATGGACGGGCTGATCAGGCTCTGCCCGCCGTAGACCGCCCGGATGTCCGCGGCGACCTCGTCGATCGAGATCTCCTTCAGCAGGTAGCCCATCGCCCCCGCCTTGATCGCGTCGTAGAGGTCGGCCTCCTCGTCACTGATCGTCAACATCACGATCTTCGCGCTCGGCACCGCTTCCTTGATGGCGCTGGTCGCGTCGATTCCGCCGCGCCGCGGCATCCGCACGTCCATGAGCACAATGTCCGGGGCCATCTCCTTCGCCATGGTCACTGCCTCGGCACCATCCGCGGCCTCGCCGACGACCTCGATGTCAACCTCCTGGCCGAGCACCATCTCCAACCCGCGACGGAACAGTGCGTGGTCGTCGACGATGAGCACCCGGATCGGATTCGCCTCCGAAGGCGTCGGCAGCACCTCCTCAGCGCGCTGCTCATCCACCGTCATCTGACCTCCTTAGACCACCTTCACCCCGGTTACGCCACCCCACGTGACTACACGCGGGGTGGCGTACCGTGCACTCCGACACCCGAGGCAAATGGTCCCACGCCACCCGGTGGACGTGACCTGCAGATCGTCTAAAGAGCGGCGGAGCTCGCGAACTCGCTGCGGTCGCCCGCCTCCGCGCCGGCGGCCTCGGAGCCGGTCAGCCGGATGACCCCGTAGTTGTAGCCCACCCGGCGGTAGACCACGCTCGGCAACCCGCGGTCCGCGTCCAGGAACAGGTAGAAGTCATGACCGACCAGCTCCATGTTCGACAGCGCTTCCTCGAGCGTCATCGGGTCGGCCTCGTGGAGCTTCTCCCGTACCACCAGCGGCGCCTCGTCGGCGGAGCCCTCCTGGTCGGCCTGCTGGTGCAGTGAGGCCGCCGCGTCGACGGGGGCGGCGACGACCGGACGGGCCGGCGAGACCCCAGCGCTTTCTGCCTCGGCCGGGCGGCGCGTATCGGCGGGGCGGGCGCCCTCCAGCGGCATCAGGCTGTCCAGCGGCACCGAGGTGATGCCGGCCGGCCGGCTGCCGGCGTGGTTGGCGTGGTGGCGGAGCCGCCGGTCGGCGGCCCGGCGCAGGCGCTCGGCGAGCTTGCCGGCGGCCAGGTCGAGGGCGGCGTAGCAGTCGGCGGCGGCGGCCTCGGCCCGGATCACCGGGCCCCGCGAGTACACGGTGAGTTCCACCCGGTCGCAGACGTCGGCGAGACGCGGGTTGTGCTCCTTCGACAGCTCGGCATCCACCCGGATGATGTGGGAGTTCAGCCGCTCGAGCTTGGCGAGCTTGGCCTCGACATGCTTGCGGAACCGTTCCGGAACCGCGGTGTGCCTGCCCTTGACCACGATGTCCACGCGATCCACCTCCCGTTCGCAATCCCGGCGTCGCGACTCGTCCGAACGGCCTCGTCACACGCCGGTATCCCTCGGCGCCCGCCGCGTTCGCCCGCATGCGGGCCGAGACGATCCACGGACGCCCTGTCCACGGTTGTCACACCTTCCCATCGTGCCGTTCTGCGGACGGTTGCCCGTGTTCGGCTCCTTCCCGCTTGCGGTCCCGCTACTCCGCCCGTTCGCCCAGCATCCGCACGACAGGTGCGCTACTCCGCACCGGTCCCAGGTCCCGGCGGCGAGGGCCGTTCGGCACCTGGCCCCTTACGGGTGGCGCGTAGCGGTAGTTTCACCCCGATGGGCCGCCGATCGCAGGCAGTCGCGCTTTTCCGCGCGTCGGACCCGCGGCGGCGACGACGGCGATCACGTCGGCCCGCACCGCGCCGACCCGCAGGGCCCGCACCGCCTCACCCACCGTCGCTCCCGTGGTGAGCACGTCGTCGACCACCACGACCCTTGCCCGGGGCGAGGCGCCCGCCAGAGCAGCCGCGCGACCCGGCCGCCCCAGCGCGAACGCCCCAGCCACGTTCGACGCCCGCTGCGCCGCGCCAAGCCCGGCCTGGTCCGCCAGGCGCCGCACCGGACGCAGCAGAGGCACCACCCGCACCCGGATCCCGGCTCGACGCAGCACCGCGGCGGCCGCGGAGCACAGCAGAGCCACATGATCGAAGCCGCGCCGGCGACGGGCGGCCGGGGTCGTCGGCACGGGCACGAGCGCCAGGGACGGGTGCCCGGCCGGGCCGCGGCCGGCGGGGGCGACCCGGTGTGAGCCTCGCGGATCGTCGGACGGAAGTCCCTGGAGGACGGCCCGGGCCAGCGCGGCGCCGAGGGGCCGGGCCGCGTCCGTCCGGCCGCGTTCCTTGTAGGCCAGCAGCAGCGACCGGACCCGGCCGCCGTAGGGGGCTGCCGCCAGGCACGGCGGCAGCCCCCGCCGCCGCGGGGTGGCCAGGGAGCCCGCGGCGGCGAGGAGGGTGGGACCGCGCAGCTCCGCCACGCACGCCGGGCAGGCGGCGGCGCCGCGACTGCCGCAGCCCGCGCAGGACAGCGGAACGACGAGGTCGGCAAGGACGGCCAGGCCACGGCCGACGAGGGGCGGGAGGAAGCGGGTCACGCAAGAAGGATCACCGGGACCATGCCGCTGGCCAACCCCGAGGACTCCATCTGTGGACAGCGCCCGAGTGAGGTCCACGCCTGTGGACAGAGCTGCTCCTCGGGCCCTGCGAGCCCGTTCTCCTCCACAGCCCGCATCGAGTGTCCACAGCTACGGCTCCATGGCGAGGTGCCGGGCACGGATCTGAGACGATCGGCAACGACAGATCATCAGGTGCCGTCCCGCCGTGTCGTGGTCACGACGGCGCCAGGGAGCGCAGCCGCCCCGCTGGGGGCCGGGCCCGCCAGGTCAGTATGGGCCCGGCGGCGTACGGTCGCCCGGTCCCGGCCCCACCATCCGACAGGTGCGGAACGGTCCCGGTCAGTCGCCCGAGCAGCCCGCACGACCTGCACGAACGACGAGTGGAGACACAGCGATGGCCGAAGGACCCGGCTGGGCCGCCCCTGGTGCGCCGCCGCCCGGTGGTAGCAGTCCTGGCGGGCCGAGGTGGGGCTCCCCACTCCCACCGGACGGGTGGGGAGGCGGCCAGGCCACGCCGTCGGGTGGTGCCGGTCCCGGTGGCGGTCCGGCGGGCCCGGGCGGCGGTCCGCCATCGAGCTGGCACGGCGCCCCGCCCGGGCCGCCGAACCCCTGGCGCTGGGGCAGTGCCGCGCCCAAGCCCGGCATCATCCCGCTGCGTCCCCTCGCGCTCGGCGAGATACTTGACGGCACCTTCGCCACCATCCGTGCGAATCCGGGCGCCACCATCGGCGTCACCCTGGCCGCGGCGACCGTCGAGCAGATCATCGCCACGGCCGTCACGATCTCCACCGAGGACTCCTCGACGGCGACCATGGCGCTCGGCACGCTCGGCACGGTCGTCATCGGCTTCGTGGTGCGGCTGTTCCTGTCCGGTGTGCTCAGCGTGGTGGTCAGCGAGGCGACGCTGGGCAGCCGGATCGGTCCGGTCGACGCGGTCCGCCGGGTGCTGCCGCGGCTCGCCGGGCTACTCGGCCTCACCGTCCTGGTAACGCTGGCGGTGCTGCTCGGCACCGTTGCCCTGCTGGTCGGGGCGATCGTCGTGGGGGTCTACCTGGGGCTTGCCACCCCCGCCTACGTCCTGGAGGGCGGCGGGGTCCGCCATGCGCTGCGCCGCTCGGTGACGATCGTGCGCGGGTCCTGGTGGCGGACGTTCGGCATCCTCCTGCTGGCGACGGTGGTCGCGCTCATGCTCAGCGCGGTCTTCGCCCTCGCCACGGGGATCGTCCTCGCCTCAGCGCCTGGCGTCTTCGGAGACTTCCTCGACGGAGACCTCACAACGACGGGCCATATCGTCGAGGGCATCGGCAACCTGCTGGCCACCACCGTCTCCGCGCCGATCATCTCTGGCGCCGTCGTCCTGCTCTACATCGACCTGCGGATCCGGCGTGAGGGCCTCGACGTCACCCTCGCCGAGGCGGCGCGCCAGCGCGCGGCGGCCGGAACCCCCCGATGACCCTCGGCGGCCCCGTCAGCCGGGACGGCGCCCGCGACGAGGCGCACCGCGAGCTGTCGCGCGCCATCTACCAGGGCAAGGGGCCGAGCTGGTGGGATCGCGCGCTCGGCTGGATGACGGATCGGGTCTCGGACCTACTGTCCCGGATCTTCCCGCACGACGGGCCCGGTGGCGGCAGCTCACGTGGGCTCGGAGCGTTGGCGCTGGTGGTAGTGCTCGTCCTCGCCGTGGTCGCGGCACGCTGGTGGCTCGGTCCGGTGCATCGGACCGCGCGGGCGAAGCGCGCGGACCAGGACGATCTGTCGAGCCCGCTGACGGCGGCACAGCTGCGCGCGCAGGCCGAGCGGTATGCCGTCGGCGGCGACTACACGATGGCGGTGCGGTCCCGGCTCCGGGCGATCGCGCGCATGATGGAGGAGAAGGGCGTGCTCGATCCGCGTCCCGGCCGCACCGCCGGCGAACTCGTCGCCGACGTCGCGGCGGCGATCGCGCCCGGGGGTCGTCCGCCGACCCGGCCGGTCGCACGCGAGAGCCGCGGGACTGCCGCCGACGAGCCGCTGACGGCCCTCGCCGCCGCCGTCGACGTCTTCAGTGAGACCTGGTACGGCGGCCGGCCCGGGTCCCGGGCCGGCTACCAGGTGATCGTCGACGCGGACGCCACGCTGTCCCGGGTACGTGGCGTCGGCGGCGGGCGGGACGACGCGGCGGACACGCTCGCGGTGCCGGTGTGAGCGCCGCCGGCGTCCGGACCGCTCCCGCGGCAGGTCCGACGTCCACGGCCCTGCGGGTCGGGCCCGGGCGGCCCGCCGTGCGCAGGGGCGCCTGGGTGGTCGCCGTCCTGGGCGTCCTCGTCGTCCTCCTCCTCGTGATCCTGGGTGTCGCCAGCCGGTCGACCGGCTCCGACGCCCTCGACATCCGCGCCGCCAGGCCTGACGGCGCGCGTGCGCTGGCCGAGATCCTGCGCGCCCGCGGCATCGCGGTGTCGGCCGCGCAGACCCTGCCCGCCCACGCCGGTGCGGGGGAACCACGCCGCACGCTGGTCGTGCTCGAGCCCGGCCGGCTGAACCACGACGAGCTCACCGACCTGCTCAGCCAGGTCTGGCAGGGGTCCGACGTGGTACTCGTCGCGGCGGGGGACGCCGTCCTGGACGCGCTCGACGTAGGGGTGCGCCTGTCCGACGATCCCCCCTCGGCGCAGGACGGCGTGCCGCGCTGCGCACTGCCCGAAGCCACCACCGCCGGCAGCACGACGCTGCGCGGAGGCCGCGCCTACACCCGGGCCGAGACCGACCGGCGGGCCGACATGAGCCTCCTGCTCTGCTACGGCAATCCGCCCGCCGCGGCCCGTCTCGCGGTGCTGACGCCCGACGTCGCGGCCGTGCCGGGCGGCGGGCAGAGCGGCCGGCTGGTGCTGCTGGGCTCGGCCGGCCTGCTCACGAACCAGGAACTGGACCAGGACGGCAATGCGGCGCTGGCGCTGGGGCTGCTCGCCCGGCACTCCGGGCTGTCCTGGATCACCCCGGTCGCGGATGCCAGCGACGGGGTGGGCAGCCGCAGCCTGGTCGACCTGCTGCCCGCCGGTGTTCGCGTGGCGTGTCTGCAGGTGATCGTCCTGCTCGTGCTGCTGGCGCTGTGGCGTGGGCGCCGCCTGGGCCCGCCGGTCGCGGAGCCGCTGCCGGTCGTGGTCCGGGCAGCCGAGACCGTGGAAGGCCGTGGTCGCCTGTACGCGGTGGCGCGGGCCCGGGACCGGGCGGCCGACGCGCTGCGGGCGGGAGCGCGGGTGCGGCTCGCCGAGCGAAGCGGCCTGCCGGTGCGATCAGGTCCCGCCGGTCCCGCCGGTCCCGCCGGTCCCGCGGGACCGGATCCGATCTCGCTTGTGGCCTCCGTCGCGGAACGCACCGGACGGTCACCGTCGGAAATCGGATCGCTCCTGTACGGTTCGGGCATGCCGCCGCGGAGCCATCCCGGTCCCGGCCCGGTCGGCCATATCGTCGATCAGGTCCAGACCCGTGACCTGCCCCCGAGCCCGAAGTGGCCGTCGGGCGCCTCGCCCGGAGCACTCGCGGGGCCGCCCGGTCGCCGCGGCGCGAAGCCCGGCCGGGCGGACGCCGACCTGCTGGCGCTCGCCCTGGCCCTCGACGACCTCGACCGACAGGTAGGTGGACGGTGAGCTCCCCGAACATCGACGCGCAGTCGACCGCCACGGCCGCGCAGCCCCCCGCGGCGCAGCCGCGAGCCGAGGAGGATGCTCCCGGTGACGTGACCCTGCGCCGCCCGGACACGGCACCGCCCCAGCTCGCCCCGGCCACAGCCAGCGCCCCGGCGCAGGCTCCGGCCCCGACCGCGTCCGCCGCCCCGGTCCCACCACCTCCGGCAGCGGAGCGCCCGGCGGGCCAGGGCGTCCCGCCCGACCCGGAGGCCGCCCGCCGCGCGCTGATCGCGCTGCGCGGGGAGATCGCGAAGGCGGTGGTGGGTCAGGACGCGGCGGTCAGCGGGCTCGTCGTCGCGTTGCTCTGTCGCGGGCACGCGCTGCTCGAAGGCGTGCCCGGGGTGGCGAAGACCCTGCTCGTGCGCACGCTCGCCACCGCGCTGTCGCTGGACACCAGACGGATCCAGTTCACCCCGGACCTGATGCCCGGCGACGTCACCGGTTCGCTCGTCTACGACAACCGCAGCTCGGCCTTCACCTTCCGGGAGGGTCCGGTCTTCACCAACCTGCTGCTCGCGGACGAGATCAACCGGACGCCGCCGAAGACCCAGGCCGCGCTGCTGGAGGTGATGGAGGAGCGCCAGGTCAGCGTGGATGGCGTGCCCAGGCCGCTGCCCACGCCGTTCGCGGTGCTGGCCACCCAGAACCCGATCGAGCACGAGGGCACCTATCCACTGCCCGAAGCGCAGCTCGACCGGTTCCTGGTGAAGGTGACGCTGCCGCTGCCGCCACGCGACGACGAGATCCGGGTACTGGCCCACCACGCGGGCGGGTTCGACCCCACGGACCTGTCCGCGGCCGGCGTGCGGCCGGTCGCGAGCGGCGCGGACCTGGCGGCGGCGCGGGCGGCCGTCCTGCAGGTCGCGGTGCATCCCGAGGTGCTTTCCTACATCGTCGACCTCGCCCGGGCGACCCGGGTCGCCCCCAGTGTGCAGCTCGGCGTGTCGCCGCGCGGGGCCACCGCCCTGCTGGCCACGACGCGGGCGTGGGCCTGGCTGTCCGGGCGCGGATACGCGACCCCGGACGACGTCAAGGCGTTGGCCCGCGCGACCCTGCGGCACCGGATCAGCCTGCGGCCCGAGGCCGAGCTCGACGGCGTCACCGCCGACGTGGTGCTGGAACAGGTGCTGGCCACCGTCCCGGCCCCGCGGTAGCGGCGCCCTATGGCAATCAGCGGCCGGACTGTCGCGTTGGCCCTGTTCGGGGTCGCCGTCGTGGTGCTGTCCCCCGCGCCCGGCCTGACCCTCGCGCTGGTCAACGTCGTGCTCGTCGGTCTGGTCGCGGTGGACGTGGCGCTGGCGGGCGCTGTTCGCCCGCTGGAGTTCGGCCGGTCCGGGCCGACGTCGGCCCGCCTGGGTCAGCCGGTGCCCCTCGTGCTCGCCGTCAGCAACGGGGGCGGGCGCGTCGCACGGGTCCGGCTGCGGGACGCGTGGCCGCCGTCGGCCGGCGCGCGACCGCGGACGCACCGGGCGCGCGTCCCGCCGGGCGAACGCCGCTTCCTCGAGACCACGCTGTACCCCACCCGGCGCGGGGACCGCGAGCCGTTCCGGATCACCGTGCGTTCGCTGGGGCCGCTCGGCCTCGCCGGCCGGCAGGGTCGCCATCACTGCCCGTGGCGGGTGCGGGTGCTCCCGCCGTTCAGCTCGCGGCGGCACCTGCCCGCCGCGCTGGCCCGGCTGCGCGAGGTCGAGGGCGAGGTCTCGATCCGCGGCGCGGGGGCCGGCTCCGAGTTCGACAGTCTCCGTGACTACGTCATCGGTGACGACGTCCGTCTCATCGACTGGCGGGGCACCGCGCGGCGCGGCGCCGTGGTCGTCCGCGCGTTCCGGCCGGAACGCGACCGCCGAGTCGTCTGCGTGCTCGACACCGGTCGCACCTCGGCGGGGCGGGTCGGCGACACCCCCCGGCTGGATCATGCACTCGACGCCGCGCTGCTACTCACGGCCGTCGCGCTGCGCGCGGGTGACCGGGTCAGCCTGGTCGCCCACGACAGCGTGCCGCGGCTGCGGCTGCCCGGCTCGCACGACCACGCCTTCCTGGCCCGCGTCAGCGACGCGATGGCCGGGCTGGAACCGGCGATCGTCGAGGCCGACCACGGCGGGATCGTCACGACAGTGCTGCGGGAGGCGTCCCGCCGCAGCCTCGTCGTGCTGTTCACCGAGCTCGCCCCGGCGGTGATCGAGGAGGGCCTGCTGCCGGCCCTGCCGACGCTGACCGCCCGGCACAACGTCGTCGTCGCCGCACTGCGCGATCCGCGGATCGACGAGCTGGCCGCCGGCCGGGACGACGTACGCGCCGTGTACGCCGCCGCGGCGGCCGAGCAGACCCTGCTGCGCCGGCGCGCGCTCACCGAGACGCTGCGCCGGCGCGGCGTCGAGGTCGTCGACGCGCCGCCGGATGGCTATGCCGCGGCGGTCACCGACACCTACCTCACCCTCAAGTCCCTCGGCCGGCTCTGATCATCCGGCCCCGCCGGGCTGGCCGGGCGGCTCGCTGGAGCCGGCGACCCAGGTGACGCGCGGCGGACGGACCGCCGCGCACAGGGGGTCACCACGGTCATCGGTCAGCCCGAGCCGGCCCACCAGCAGGCCGCCGCGCATCGCGTCGGCGAGGACGTCCGCCGGGACGGCGTCGAGCATGAGCTTGGCGCGCCGGAACATCGCGAACGTGCCGGCCGCGTCGACGTCTCCCCAGGACAGATAGAGAAACCTCGCGCCCGGCCGGCCCTGGACGTGGCGGCCCCGCAGGTCGACGCCGGCGGGGCCGGAGGTCACCGTGCAGTCGATCGTCCACACCGCGCCGATGGCGTCGCCCCGCTGTAGGTCCAGCAGGGCGTCCTGGCGGCCACGGGCCTGCAGGCCGACATGGACGTTGTCGTGGACGCGGTCACCGTCCGGGGCGCAGCGGACACCGGGTAGATCATGGGCCTCGACGCGGATGCGCACCGCGACATCATGCGCCACCGCGGGCCGCGGACGGCCGCGTCAGCGCGGCCGCCGCGGGGGCGGCACCGCAGATCCGGCACGTCGGCCCACCCGCCACCGGAGCCGGGCCGCCGTGCGGCCACGGAGCCGGCGCACCCGCGCCGGCCGGCGCCTGCCAGGCAGTCGGCGCACCGGGAGGTCCCGCCGGACCACCGAACGGCGGCGCGCCCTGACCGGGTGGTCCGGGCGGCATGGCAGGCCCGGACAGGGCATCGCGCCGGGCGGAAACGGGCCGGGCCCGGCAGGGGTCGGCGCCGCGAACCCGGGGCCTGGGCCCGCCTCCCGGCCCTCCCGGCCCGGCGAAGGGCGGTGTGCCAGGGCGGGTGGCGGAGGGTAGCCGAGGCCCTCGCCGGCACCGCCGGGCGACGGCCGAGGTCGATTTGCCTTGTCTGCTCGAATCTTCCAGATTTGATCCACGACAGTACTGGCCGGGCTCCACCCCGGTCTACGAGTAGGTCCGTGGACGGATGTGTCAGACGCCCGACGCCGGGCCGGCCGGAACGCAGCCCTCGGCGCCGAGAACTGTCGGGCCCTCCCCGTAGGCTCCCGCCCATGATCGATCACCTCGGGGTGCAGGCCGCCGACGTCCCGGCGTCCCTCGCCTTCTACCTCCGTACCTTCGCCGCGTCGGGATCGAGGAGAAGATGCGCTTCCCGCACGGCGACTCGATCGTCGTCGGCCTGGCCGGGCCGGACGGCCAGGCCTCCCTCTGGCTCAGCCCCGCGTTCGCCACCGAGCGCCGCGAGCTCCACGTCGCGTTCCGGGCACCCGACCGCGCCGCCGTCGCCGCCGTACACGAGGCCGCTGTCCGCGACGGCGTCGAGGTGCTGCACGCCCCGCGCGAGTGGCCCGAGTACCACCCCGGGTACTACGCGGTGTTTCTGCGCGACCCCGACGGCCACAACGTCGAGGCAGTACATCACGGACCATGACAGGCGGCGCGTTCGCGTGCAGGGCGGTCGCGGGCCCCGGTCAGGCTGCCTGACGGCGACCCAGCGGCTCCCTGCCCAGGTGTGCCTAGGTGACGGGCGCCAGATCGGCGGCGCCGCGGGTGGTCTCCAGGTCGGCGGACTCCCCCGCGGCAGCCGCCCGGGAGCCGTAGACGGCGATGTAGACGACGAAGCCCGCCCAGGCCAGGGCACCGATCCCGATCCGCACCGCGGTGGGCAGGCCCGACGGTGTCACGAACGCCTCGATGACCCCGGAGACCGCGAGCGCGAGCGCTGCGCCCAGCGTGATCGACACCGCGGCCCGGCCCTCCGCCGCCAGGGCCTCGGCCCGGCGGCGCGCGCCGGGAGCGATGATCGACCAGCCGAGACGCAGGCCCACCGCGCCCGCGACGAACACCACCGTGAGCTCGAGCATCCCGTGCGGCAGGATCAGGCTGAAGAACTGGTCGCTCTGCCCGCAGCTCGCCATGTATCCCCCGACGATCCCGGTGTTCACCGCGTTGACCAGCAGCACCAGCAGGGTCGGCAGGCCGAGCAGCACGCCCGCCGCGACCGCCGTGGCCGACACCCAGGCGTTGTTGGTCCACACCTGGCTCGCGAACGACGAGGCGGGATGCTCGGTGTAGTACGACGCGAAGTCGCTGCGGCACAGGTCGGCGACCGCGCCCGGCGGGACGATCCCCGCCCGCGCCTCGTCGTCGCCCACGATCCACAGGCCGATGGCCAGCGCGAGCAGCAGCGAGCCACCCGCCGTCGCCAGGACCCACCACCGCCGCTGCCAGACGGCCAGCGGGAACGTGATCGTGAAGAACCGGCCGACCACATGCCACCCGGGATCGGGCGCTCCGGTCACCGCCGCGCGGGACCGGCTCACCAGGTTCGTCAGGTCGTCGACGAGGCTCGTGTCGTACGAGCGGGTACGGATGACCGACAGATGGGTGGCGGTGCGCTGGTAGAGCTCCACCAGCTCGTCGAGTTCCGCCGCCGCCATCCGGCCGGGGCGCCCGGCCCGGTCGACGAGCCGGCCGAGCCTGATCCATTCCGGCCGGTGCACGGCGACGTACGCATCGAGATCCATGACGGACCCATCCTTCCAGAGCGGCCGCCGAACCAGGACGTCAGGAGGCGTTCGGCGAGCCCGGCGAGGCGAGGGTCGTCAGGTCACCGGGCTCCCGAGACGCCGATCCGGATGTCTCCCGCCGGAACGGGTGTGCCCGTCGATCGACCGCATAGGGTCCGTGTGAACCCCATAGGGTCCGCGTGAACCCCATAGGGTGATGGTCTGACGCATACCGAGATCCCCTGGGGGCGGCGTGAACCAGGCCATGCCGCGCGGCGCGACCGACGCGCGGTCCGCCGCCGCTACCGGCCGCGCGCGGGCCGGGGCCGCTGGGGACGCGCCGGGGGCCGGGGGCGCGCAGCGAATCATCACCGGCGAGGCGGTCGCGATCGACCTGCGGGTGGCGCGGCTGGGCTCCCGGCTGGTGGCCGGACTCATCGACCTGCTCGCCCAGCTGTATATCTTCTACTTCCTCGCGATCGTGGTCGTGTTCGCCGTGCGGCCCGACGACGACGCGCTCGCCGCCGCCGTGTTCCTGCTCGTCTACGTCACGATCGTGCTCGGCTACCCGGTGGCGTGCGAGACGTTCACCCGCGGCCGCACGCTCGGCAAGATGGCGATGGGCCTGCGGGTCGTGCGGGATGACGGCGGGCCGATCCACTTCCGGCATGCCTTCGTGCGCGGCCTGGTCGGCGCGGTCGTCGAGCGGCCCGGTTCGCTGCTGGGGCTGCCCGCCGTCATCAGCATGCTGGTCTCGCGCAACAGCAAGCGGCTGGGCGACGTGTTCGCCGGGACGGTGGTGCTCCAGGTCCGCGTGCCGCGCACCGTCGGCGCGACGCCGTTCGTGCCGCCCGCCCTGCTGGGCTGGGCGAGTCTGCTGGACCTGTCCGGGCTGGACGACTCCCTCGCCCTGCGCGCGCGGCACTTCCTTAGCCGGGCCCACGCCCTGTCGCCGGCGGCGCTCGACCGGATGGGCCGGGGGCTGGTCGACGAGGTCCGCGCCGTCGTCACCCCCGCGCCGCCGCCCGGGACACCGGGCTGGGCGTTCCTGTCGGCGGTGCTCGCCGAACGAACCCGGCGTGCCTACGCCCGGCTCATCGCGCAGCGCCCGCCGGAGGCACCCACGGGCCCGCCGGGCGGCCCCGCCGCGTACGCGGGCGGTGGGTTCGGGGGGCCGCCGGGCGGACACCTGGGAGCGCCACCGTGGGTGTCCCACCCGCCGGCGCCGATGCCGTCCCGGCCACCCGTCCTGGTGCCGCCGAGGCCGCCCTCGCCACCGTCATGGTGACCGGCAGATCCTGACATCGGGTTGTCAGGATCCATGCTCCCAGGAGTTCAGGTACTCCACCTGGGCCGGCGTCAGGGCGTCGATCTCGATGCCCATCGAGGCGATCTTCATGCGGGCGACGTCCTTGTCGATCTCGGTCGGCACGTCGTAGACGCCGGGTTCGAGCCGCTCGCCGCTGGTGTGCAGCCACTCGGCGGTCAGCGCCTGGTCGGCGAAGGACATGTCCATCACCGCCGCGGGATGCCCCTCCGCGGCGGCCAGGTTCACCAGCCGGCCCTCGGCGAGCAGCAGCAGCCGGCGCCCGTCGGCGAGGACGTACTCGTCGGTCGAGGGGCGGACCCGACGCGGCTCGTCGACGGCGAGCTCGGCCAGCGCGACGATGTCGATCTCGATGTCGAAGTGGCCGGAGTTCGCGAGCATCGCGCCGTCCCGCATCAGCACGAAGTGCTCCCGGCACAGGATGTCGCGGTTTCCGGTGACCGTGATGAACACGTCGCCAAGCGGGGCGGCCGCCGCCATCGGCATGACCCGGAAGCCATCCATCGCCGCGTCCAGCGCCTTGGTCGGGTCGATCTCGGTGACGATCACCGCGGCGCCGAGGCCCTTCGCCCGGGAGGCCACCCCGCGGCCGCAGTAGCCGTAGCCCGCGACGACCACGGTGCGGCCGGCCAGCAGGGTGTTGGTCGCGCGGAAGATCGCGTCCAGGGTCGACTGCCCGGTGCCGTAGCGGTTGTCGAACATGTGCTTGGTGTCGGTGTCGTTGACCGCCATCATCGGGAAACGCAGCGCGCCGGCGGCGGCCATCTGGCGCAGTCTGATCACCCCGGTGGTCGTCTCCTCGCAGCCGCCGCGCACCCCGGCCAGCATGTCCGTGCGCTCGGTGTGCAGGAGGGTGACCAGGTCGCAGCCGTCGTCGAAGACGTAGTGCGGCGCGGTGTCGAGCGCGGCACCGATGTGCGCGTAGTAGCCGTCCCGGTCGACGCCGTTGCGGGCGAAGGTCGCGATGCCGTACTCGGCGACCAGCGCCGCGGCCGTGTCGTCCTGGGTCGACAGCGGATTGGACGCGCACAGCGTGACCTCGGCGCCGCCGGCCGCCAGGGCGCGCATGAGGTTCGCCGACTCGGTGGTGACGTGCATGCAGGCCGCGACGCGCACGCCGGTGAACGGGCGCTCGGCCGCGAAGCGCTCGCGGATGCGGCGCAGCACCGGCATCGCCCGATCGGCCCATTCGATCCGGGTCCGGCCCTGGGCCGCCAGCGCCAGGTCGGCCACGTCGTGGCGCGGCAGCGCGGCGGGATCGGGCAGGTCGGGTAGCAGATCGGCCAGGTCGGGCATGACGCTCCTGCGGTGCGTGCGGCGAGGTGTGTCATCACGATGACCAGCGGACCCGGATGGCGTCAACGAAACTGACAGCCTCTTGTCAGGATGAGTGCATGCGACGGCCGACCGACCGTACGCTTCGCCGCATGATCGGACCGACGTGAGGGGCCAGGATGCCGCCGTCCCACCGCGGCGGGAGGACTCGTTCGTGCGGCAGGTGCTGGAGCGGCTGCGCCAGCGCGTCCAGCTGCGGCCCGAGCAGCGGCTGCCGATCGCCCGGGCGGCGGCCGTGCTGCAGACCACGCCGCGGATGCTGCGCTACCGCGAGTCCCTCGGTCTGGTGACCCCCGCCCGCTCACCGGGCGGTCACCGTGAGTACGGCGAGCGCGAGCTGCTGGCCGCCGCCTACGCCGACGAGCTGGAACGGCGCTACCACGTCAGCCCCAGCGATCTCGCCTTCGCCGTGCGGGTGCTCGCCGAAGTCGAGGTCGCCGCGGACGTGCGCCGGCTGGGGCAGCTCACCCGGCGCATTCCGCCGTCACCGCCGGTAGCGGCCCTCGACTTCGAGGCGCAGAAGGCCCGTCGGCTGCTGCGCATGCCCGGACTGGTTCGCGCGCACCCGTCGGACACCGGAGCCGGAGCCGGGCCATCGGAGCCCCACTCCCTTAACGTCCGCTAAACAATCCCGGACGGACCGCGCACATGCGACCTGCCGGTTGGCTTCACGGGGAAACGCTCGTCTACCGTTACCAGCGGTATCGGACCGTCCCCGGCAACCGGCCGCAATCCGTACGCACGTACGACCAGGCGCGCTTCGTCGGGAATGTCCGAATCCCTCGCACCACACGGGGGCCGAAGGGCGACCAAGCACCGGCTCCCGCATGCTGGTGGAGGTCCCACGAAGATCCCGGCGAACTCGCCGGCCCACCGAGGGGGTGACGTCGACGTCTGGCGGACGGGAGTCGAGCGCTCCATCCCGGCCCGTCCCTTCGGCGGACGGTGCGTCGCGCGCGGGGTCAGGCCGCGACGGTTCCGGCCACGCCGGATCGGGACGTGCCAGTTCCGGCCGTGCCGGATCCGGGCGCGCGGGGTCGGCCAGCGTGCCACCACGGGCCGGCGCCCAGCCGCGATCGGTCGCGGCGGAGCGGGCCGCGACGCCGCCCAGGGCGAACGCGCCGGCGGCCGGCTCCCCGCCGCCCGCCGCGGGCGCGGGGGCCGCGGGCACGAAGGCGGCAGGCATGAAGGCGGCAGGCATGAAGGGCGCGCGCACGAAGGTGGCGGCCTCCGGTCGTCGGGGGGCAGGATCGGGCTCGGTTCCGGCGGTGACGCGACCCGCGGACCCGCCCGCCCAGTCCCGCAATGGACACGCAACCGGGGTGCGCCCCACCGGCGGTGTGGCCGTCGCGGCGCCGGAGGACGACGGGCGAGCCGGCGCGGGCGCCCGCGACACCCCTGACTCGCAGTCCGCAGTGGGTGACCGTCCACCCTCGCCCGGCGGCCCGGGAACCCGCCCGCTGGTGCGGCCGCCGGTGAACCGGCGGCGGGTCGCGCGGAAGATGGCCCTGACCGCCGGCGCGCTCGGCGTGGTCGTGGCCCTGCTGTCGCTGCCACTGGTCGGCGCGATCGGCCTGTTCGCCAAGGGCAGCGCCGATCACTTCCTCTCGTTGCCCAGCGAGCTGATCACGCCGCCGCTGCCGCAGAGCTCGACGATCCTCGCGTCGGACGGCTCGGTGATCGCGACGCTGCGCGGTTCGGAGAACCGGATCGTCGTCCCCGGCAACCAGATCCCCAAGGTCATGCGGGAGGCGATCGTCTCGATCGAGGACTCCCGCTTCTACCAGCACGGCGGGGTGGACCCGCAGGGCGTGCTGCGCGCGGCGCTGCGCAACAGTGAGGCCGGCGGGGTCGCCCAGGGCGGTTCGACCCTCACCCAGCAGTACGTCAAGAACGTGCTGCTGCAGAACGCCCGGACCTCACAGGAGCGCGAGGTGGCCGCCGGCGACTCGCTGGACCGCAAGATCCAGGAGCTGCGGTACGCGCTCGACATCGAGAAGCGCCTGTCCAAGGACGAGATCCTCGAGCGGTACCTGAACATCGCCTACTTCGGTGACGGTGCCTACGGTGTGGGCACGGCCGCCGAGCACTACTTCGGCGTGCCGATCTCGCAGGTGAACGTCGAACAGGCCGCGCTGCTCGCCGGCCTGGTGCAGAGCCCGTCACGGTACAACCCGGCGGCCCATCCGCAGGCGGCGCTCACCCGCCGCAACACCGTGCTCGACAAGATGGCCGAGTACAAGTACATCTCGCCGACCCAGGCGGACGCGGCGAAGCAGGTCCCCATCACCGTGGTGCCCACTCCGCCGCCGGCGGCGGACTCCTGTGTGACATCCACGGCGCCGTTCTTCTGTGACTACGTCCGCACCCAGCTGCAGGGGAGCCCGTCGCTGGGCAGCACCATGGAGGAGCGCAACCGGCGCATCTACGAGGGTGGTCTGGTCATCCGCACGACGCTGGACCCGCAGGTCCAGCAGGCGGTGCAGGAGGCGGTGAACTCGACGGTCGCGCCGGACAACCGCGTCTCGGCGACGGAGGTCGTGATCCAGCCGGGCACCGGCAACATCCTGGCGATGGCGGTCAACCGGGTGTACGGCCCGGACACCGCCGCGAACCAGACGGTGGTGCCGCTGCCCACGAACGCCACCTTCCAGCCGGGGTCGACGTTCAAGACGTTCGTGCTCGCCGCCGCCCTCGAACAGGGATACGGCACGTCCACGGCGTTCTACTCACCGGCCTGTTACGAGAGCAAGAAGTTCCCTCTGGACCGCGGCGAGGGCGACTGCGCGAAGGGCTTCTCGAACTCGGACCCCGCCGAGGCCGGCATCTACGACATCCCCAAGGGGACCTGGGACTCGGTGAACACCTTCTACGTGCAGCTCGCGGAGAAGACCGGTATCCCGGCGGTGCTGGAGATGGCCAGGCGGCTCGGTGTCAGCCCGCCGCAGGCCGACAAGATCGGCGCCACCGACGGTGCGACGGCGATCGGCGGTGGCCAGTACATGTACGTCTCGCCGCTGCAGATGGCCGACGCCTACGCGACGATCGCCGGCGGTGGCGTGCGCTGCACCCCGCGTTTCGCGACCGGGGCGGTGGACTCCAGCAAGGACCCGATCGACGTCGCGGGACCGCCGAAGTGCGAGCAGGTCCTGGCGAAGGGGGTCGCCGACACGGTGAGCAGCGTGCTGGCCGGCGTGCCGATCAACGGCACCGGCACGAACGCGGCGATCGGGCGCCCCTCGGCCGGCAAGACCGGCACCACCGACGAGTACTCCGCTGCCTGGTACGTGGGCTTCACCCCGCAGATAGCCGCGGCGGTGTCGGTCGGCGACCCGTCGGGCGCCGAATCCCACCCGTTGCGGGGCGTCGTCGCCGACGGCCGGACCTGGCCACGGGTCTTCGGCGGTGACCTGCCGGCCATCATCTGGGGCAAGTCCATGCGGGCGGCACTGGCGAACCTGCCGGTCGTCCCGTTGCCTGCCGCCGACCCGACAGTCGCCCGCGGCACCAAGGGCGGCCTGCAGAACACCCCGCCGCCCGCGCCCCAGCCCCCGCCCACCCAGGGCCAGCCCCCGGCCAACCCGCTCCAGAACCTCGGCCAGCAGATCCTGCCTGGCGTCTTCGGCCAGCCCCAGGGCGGCCAGGCAGGCGGCGGCCCGGCAGGAGGAGGCGGCCAGGGCGGCGGTCGCGGAGGCCAGGGCGGTGGAGGCCAGGGCGGTGGAGGCCAGGGCGGTGGCGGCGGTCGCTAGGCCACGTCTCGAATTGTGATCTTCGTGCGGGTTGTCGCGGCGGGCCGCGGCAGCCTTCTGACAACGTCGCGGCAACCCGTGTCGCGAATTCGGCGACAAAACGGACACGACACGCGGAGTTCGCGACACGGCGCCGCTGCCCCCGCACGTGCTTCCCACCTACGGGAAGTCCGCCCGACGCTCGGCCTCCTGGTCGGGGTGCAGGACGGCGACCGTGAGGATCACGGCCCGTGCAGCCCCGTCAGCGGCCGAGGTCGTGGGCGGCCGGGGTCTGGCCGGGATCGATTCCGAGGGCGAGCGCGAGGTAGACGGCGGTGAAGTCGAACAGGCCGATCAGGGAGGCGAGCCGCTCCAGCGCGACCTGCCCCTCGGCGCGCAGTTCGGTGACGCCGACGCCGCGCTCGGCCGCCACTGCGACGGCGGCCTCGGCCTGCCGGGCGACCTCCGGTCGCTCGGCGGTCGGATCCCGCAGCAGGATCAGCCGCAGCCGGACCGACTCCTCGTCCTCCTCGCGGTCCCGGAAGAAGTCCTCCAGGGCGTCACGCCCGCCGCCGGAGGCGTCCTTCAGACCACCGCCGAACGGTCCGTCCAGCAGCGCGATCTGATCGTGACCGGGATGCGGCAGCGATCCGACCAGCGCGGGGTACTTCGCGGTCGCCGCGAGCTGGGCGGCCGCCCGGCTGGCCGCGACCGCGGTCACCTGGGAGGTCCCCCAGAGGACGGGCAGGGTGCCCGCGAGCTCGAGGGCCAGGGTCTTGGCCGGGTTGACGAACGACTCACTCGACGTGCGGCAGCGGGTGGCGACGTCCTCCAGCCGGGTGGCCGCGGCCTCGATCGCCGCGTCCCCGGCGCGGACGACACCGAGCGCCCGCCCGGCGATCAGCAGCGGCACCGCCAGCGACCACAGCGCGGCACGGGCGGGGCGCTGCCCGGCCAGCGGGACCAGCACTCCCCCGCCGAGCGCCACGAGGTGCGCGAGCGGGGTGTCGGGCGGGGTGACGACGGCGACCCGGGCACCGCGCCGGTTTGCCTCCTCCACCGCCGAGCGGGTCTCCGCCGAGGTGCCGGACGCGGACACGGCGAGGACGACGTCGGCGACGCCGACCCAGCCGGGCAGGCCGTGGGTGTGGTGGCCGATGATCGGCACGGGGCCCGTCGCGCTCGCGACCGCCGCCAGGATGCCGGCGGCGAGTGCCGAGCCACCGACCCCGACGACGAGGATCGCCCGCGGTCGCCCGTCCGCCGCGAGCCGCTCGACGCCCGCCTCCTGGGCGAGCGTGGCGCTCTGGCGGACCTGCGGACCCGCGGAGGCGACGTGCGGCAGCAGGGCCGCGGCGCGGCCGGCGTCGAGCCGGGCGAGGTCGTCGAGAATCGCCTCGTCGAGGTACACGCCGCGGTCAGCTCGAGGCGGGCGCGGACGCCGACGAGTCGGAGAACGGCACGGCCTCGTCGAGCAGCATGACCGGGATGTCGTCACGCACGGGGAAGGCCAGGTCGCAGGCGAGACAGACGAGCACGGGGGCGCCGTCCAGCTCGTCGGGGCGCAGCTTGCCGTGCTTGCTGCACGGGCAGGCGAGGATCTCCAGCAGCAGCGGGTCGAGGCTCATCAGTCTTCCCTTCCGCTCCGGACCTGCGCGAGAATCTCGTCGCGCAGCCGGCGCATCGTCGCGTCGTCGGGGCCCTCGACGTTCAGCCGGAGCAGCGGCTCGGTGTTGGACGGGCGCAGATTGAACCACGATCCGTCCGCGAACGTGATGGTCAGGCCGTCCAGTTGATCGACAGTGGTGGCGCGCGGGGCCTGCGACTTCTCGACCGCCTGCATCGCCGCGACGGCGTCCGCCACCTCGGAGTTGATCTCACCGGACGCGCTGTACCGGGCGTAGCCGCCGAGCAGCTCGGACAGCGGCCGCTGCTGGCCACCGAGGGCCGCGAGGACGTGCAGGGCGGCCAGCATGCCGGAGTCGGCGCGCCAGAAGTCGCGGAAGTAGAAGTGGCCGGAGTGCTCCCCGCCGAAGATGGCGCCGGTGCGGGCCATCTCGGCCTTGATGAACGAGTGGCCGACGCGGGTCCGAACCGGCACGCCACCACGCTCGGTGACAAGCTCCGGCACGGCCTTGCTGACGATCACGTTGTGGATGATGGTCCCGCCGGGCTCGCGGCCGAGCTCGCGGTCGGCGACCAGCGCGGTGATGACCGACGGGGAGACGATCTCGCCACGCTCGTCGACGACGAAACACCGGTCGGCGTCGCCGTCGAAGGCGAGGCCGAGGTCGGCGCCGGACTCGCGGACCGCGGCCTGCAGGTCGCGCAGGTTCGCCGGCTCGATCGGGTTCGCCTCGTGGTTGGGGAACGAACCGTCGAGCTCGAAGTAGAGCGGGACGACCCGCAGCGGCAGCCCGGCGAACGCGGCGGGGACGGTCAGCCCGCCCATGCCGTTGCCGGCGTCGACCGCGACGGTGAGCGGCCGGATGGCGGACAGGTCCACCAGGGTGTGCAGGTGGCGGACATAGTCGACAAGAAGGTCACGCTCGGTGATCGAGCCCAGCCGACCGGGGCCGGCGGGGACGCCGCGTTCCACCATCGCGCGGATCTCGGCGAGGCCGGTCTCCTGCCCGATCGGGGCCGCGCCCGCCCGACAGAGCTTGATGCCGTTGTACTTCGCCGGGTTGTGCGACGCGGTGAACATCGCGCCCGGGATGTCGAGCGAGCCGGCGGCGAAGTAGAGCAGGTCGGTGGAGCCGAGACCGGCGCAGATGACGTCGGCGCCCTGCTCGGCCGCGCCCTCGGCGAAGGCGGCGGCCAGTGGGATCGACGACTCCCGCATGTCGTGGGCGGTCACGATCCGCTCGGCGCCGAGCAGGCGCACGAAGGCGGCGCCGGTCTGCCGGGCGATGTCGGCATCGAACTCGGCCGGCACGACGCCACGAACGTCGTACGCCTTGAAGATCCGCGAGAGGTCACGCATCGCGCTTCGCACCCTTCTCCTGGTGTCCCCCGGCACCGGGTGAATGGTGCTCCCGGCTCGCTCGGCGCCTGCCGCCGTCGCCAGGGACGACCATATCCGCCGGGTCCGACGTCTTCGGGACCGCACCCGCGGAAGCCCACGCCCGACCCACGGCACACGCCCGGCCACGCCGGTGACGGCCACGCCACCGGCCGGGCAGGGACCCGACGAGCCCGCCGCGATGGTCAGGACGGGCTGGGCACCGCCCGCAGATGGCCGCGCCGGCCACCCGGCGGCGTGCCACCCTGGGGCCCGTGCGGACCGCCATGGGGTGGTTCGGGACCGCGTCGAGGCGCTTCGGGGGCACGCCGGGAGGCTTCGCGCACGGCGTCCGCCAAAGCCTCCAGGTCGTCCCCGGCCACCTCACGACCACCCTCACGCGACGCCTCGGCCTCGAGCCGGACGACCGCCCAGCCGAGCGGCACGGTGAGCCGATCGGCGTGGGTGCCGCACAGGTCGTACGAGTGCGGCTCGACGTACGGGGACAGCGGGCCCAGCACCGCCGTCGACTCGGCGTAGGCGTACGTGAGCGTGGCAACCGCGGCTGCGGAACAGGCCGAGCGGGAGCAGCGCCGAGGCTTCACGTTCCGGACGGTAGCCCCCGGAACGGGCGACGGCCACCACCTCTCGTCGTGTCGCGGGACGCGAGGCTGAATCGTCACGCGTTGTCGACCGATGCGTCGCGCCGCGCAGTCGATCTCGTGCACGACGACCTTGTCCAGCGCGGTATTGAGATCATCAAGACCGTGAAACCTCCTCGGGCTGGGAGGGAATCCGGGCCAGTTCCCCGGCCGGCGGGGTCGAGGCGGCCGGACCCGCGGGCCCGGCCGGCCGCCGGGGCCGGTCGTCCGGCGTCCGGCGGCCGCGCTCACCCCGGAAGGTGCCGAAGTGTGCGCGCGCCCGCCGGACGCCGGCCGGAGCCCCGTCCACGAACGCTACGCTCACAGGGTGACGGAGCTCGAGCGGTTCCCGTCGGCGGCCCGGCCGATCCGGCCTCGCCGACGCCGCGATCGGCGCGGCCGCGGCGTGCGCGGCCTGCTACTACCCCCGGACGTGCCGGCCTACGCGACCCGGGGCGACCGCTTCGACGACTTCGTCCTGGACGCGGTCGAGCATCTCGACCATCGCTGGTCGGCGGAGCTCGCCGAGGTCGAGTTCGCCGTCGAGGACGTGCCGCCGGTGGCCGTCACCGACGAGGAGATTCCGCTGGCCAGGTACCAGCCGGCCACCGGAAAGGGCCGGTCAGGCACCCCGCGGCGGATCGTCGTCTACCGCCGGCCGATCGAGGCGCGGGCGGTCGACAGCGAGGATCTCGCCGAGCTGGTGCTGGACGCGATCATCCACGAGGTGGCTGAGATGATGGGCGTCGACCCGGCGGTGATCGACCCGGAGGGTCATGGCTGGGGCGACGAGGACTAGCCCGATCCGGTCAGCCAGCGGCGCCCGCCACCGCACGCCACTGCGAGGGAGATCGTGACCAGGAACACCACGCCCCCGAAGCCCGTAGGTGTGCCGCCGACGCCCGGTGCCGGCATCCCCGACCTGGCGTCGCGGCCGGCCGCCGCCGCCCGGCTGCTCGCGATGCACGGCGCCGAGCAGGCCTACGCCTGGGGCTCCCGAACGGCGATCCCGGACCTGCTCGGCCGGCCCGCCGCGGACGGTCCGGTGGCCGAGCTGTGGCTGGGCACCCATCCGGTGGCGCCGGCGCTCGTCGAGGCGGACGGCGCGCGGCGGCCGGCGGCCGAGCTCGTCGGCCCGCTGCCGTTCCTGCTGAAGGTGCTCGCGGCGGACAAGGCGCTGTCGCTGCAGGTGCATCCCGATCTTGGCCAGGCGGCCGTCGGCTTCGACGCGGACGAGGCGGCGGGCATCCCCGTCGGCGATCCGCGCCGCCGCTACCGGGACCGCAACCACAAGCCCGAGCTGATCGTCGCGCTCACGCCGTTCCGGGCGCTCGCCGGCGTCCGCGACCCCGCCCGCACGCTCGCCGTCGTGGCGGGGTTCGGTCTGGCGGCGCTCGACGCGGCGTTCCGGCCGCTGGCGCGCGATCCCGCCGCGGGCGCGGCGAGCGTGCTGCGCGCCCTGCTGACGATGCCCGCGGCCCCCGCCGCCGCGCTCGTCCGTGAACTGGTCACCACCGCGTCGCGCCTGCGCGGTCCCGGCGGCGAGGACGACCTGGCGCGGGCCGCGGACCTGGTGGGTCTGCTCGCGGCGGCGCACCCCGGCGATGTCGGCGTCGCGGCGGCCCTGCTGCTCAACGACGTGACGCTGCGACCCGGCGAGGGGCTGTTCCAGCCGGCCCGGATGCTGCACGCCTACGTCGCGGGCCTGGGCATCGAGATCATGGCGACCTCGGACAACGTGCTGCGCGGCGGCCTGACGCCCAAGCACATCGACGTCGACGAGCTGTTGCGCGTCATCGACGCGACACCGAGCGGCGCGCCGGTCCTCACCCCGCGCACGATCGCCGCCGGACCCGGCGGTCTGGTCCGCGGCTGGGACGTCCCGGTCGCGGACTTCGCCCTCACGGAGGTGCTCTGCACCGGCGGCGCCCCGGTGCCGGTGGGCCGCCCGACCGTGCTGCTCGCCGTCGACGGCGAGGTGACCATCGAGGCCGCGCCCGCCGATCCCGCGCCCGCCCCGCTCACGCTCCGCCGCGGCGAAGCGGCGCTGGTGACGGCACCGGCGAACGTGACCGTGCGCGGCAACGGCCGCGCCTTCCTGGCCAGCCGAGGCGGCTGACCGCGAGCGCATGACGGCTGGCTGCCGTCGTGATGGAGCCGGGTGCCCACGCGGTGCACCGAAGCGCGGGCGCGAGACGTCCTCGCCCACGGATGGTCAGCGGTACGCGAGCGCGGGGTCGGCGACGCTGGCCGGCAGCTCGGCCAGGCTCGGCGCCCCGGTCAGTGGGACGGCCGCGGACAGCACCCGCGGCACCACCCGAAGGGCACCCGACGAGGCCCCGGCACCGGCTGGGCCGGCACCGAGGATGGATGTGGCGACGAGCGGGCCGCCCTCGGCGACGAGACGCCCGCCGCGCCCGGCAACCGGGGCCGCCATCACGCGGACCGAGCCGGCGTCGACCCGCACCGGCACGCCGTCCAGCCGCGCCGTGACGGGACCCAGCGGCGCGGTGAGGACAACGGCTCCCACCGCCCCCGCGGGCGTCGGGGGGACGGCGACGACGGCGTCGGAGGCCGTGCCCGGCCCGGTGGTGGGGCCGGCCGTGGCGAGCCGACCGACGCCCCGACCGTAGGCGTCGAGCGCCTGGCCGCCGGACGGCGCCTCCACCCGGGACGCGGGCGCCCAGGTCCATACGCCGGGCCAGCCCGAGGCCACGCCCAGCTCGGCGAACACCGGCGCCGCGGCCCCCGTCGACTCGACGAGGACGGCACTGGCCGCGCCCGCCGGCAGCGGCACCGGCACCGCGAGGGCGCCGCCGGCGGGGACGGGCACGTCGGCCAGATCGATCGGGGTGCGGCGACCGGATGCGGTCAGGATGCTGACACGGACCGTCGTCGCCGTCCCGGGCGCGGCGAGCACCAGCGTCGCGGCCGGCGCGGGCGGCCCGGACGGCACGATCACCCCGCCGAGCAGCAGTCGGCGGCCCGGCGGCGCGGTCGCCGGGACGAGACGCGGCGCCGTGAACGGCCCGCCGCTGCTGGAGCGGTCCGTCATCCAGGCGACGATCCTGCCGGCCCGCACCTGGACGTCGAGGGCCGTCGTGGCCGCCTCGGGGGCGAGCGCGGCGAGGCGTCGGGTGACGGTGCGACCAGGTGGCACCGTGATGTCCACTGGCGGCCCGGCCGGGCCGTCCGCGAGCGTGCGCACGCTGGCCCGGGCGGGCTGGTCCGCCATGTTCGCCAGGACGAGGACGGGGTCTCGGCCCGCCGCCGTCGACGGGCCGGCGAACCAGCTGCGCGACACCGGCGGGACGCAACGCGCCCGGGCCGGCCCGGCACCGTCCCCGGCGGCGGTGACGACGGCGGACAATCCGGCGGCCGCGTCGTCCCGGCCGGTCAGCAGCACGGCACCGGCGCCGCCAGCGGACGATCCCAGGGCGAGCCGCCCGCTGCCGAGGGTGGTCCGCAGCTCTGCGTCGCGGGACGACACCTGGACCCGACCCGCCGTGGTCCCGGTCCGCACGTCCAGGCCGGCGGGGCCGGGCAGCAGCGGGACGTGCGCCCCCGGCGGCGTCACCGCGAGATCCGGGCAGGCGAGCATGGCGGCCGTGAGTGGTCCGCTGCCGGGCACGGCCGGCCCGCGGTCGTCCTGCAGCAGGATCGCCCCACCCAGCCCCACGATCGTCAGCGGCACGAACGCCCGGACGGCAGCCCGGCGCCGGGCTGCCCCCGGCCGCCGGCCCGCGCCCAGACGAGCGGGACCGGCGGGGGCGAAAGCGGGACCGGCAGGGGCGGGACCGGCGGCGGGGGCGGTGACCGCGGGGGCGATCTCCAGCTCGTGGCGGCGCCGCCGAGCGCGTAGACCGATCGGCACCCCGCCGGCCAGCAGCGCGCCCAGCGCCACGGCCTGCGCGGCCGCGAGGCGGTGGGCCGCCGCATCGTCCCGGGCCAGGCGCAGCTGACCGCCCTCGCGGAGCAGGTCAAAGCCGGTGGCCCAGCCCCACGCCCGGAAGGCCCGCAGCGGCCGCCCGTCCAGCCAGGCATGCCAGCCGGTGCCGGCGGGCACCGCGACGACCAGGGCACGCTGCCCGCCCCGCCCGGCGGCCACCGGGACGATCCGCCCGGTCACGGGCAGCGGCCGCGCGGAGGCCGGTGCCGCCGGCAGCGACGGTCGGGTGGGGAGGTCACGAGCGTCGGCGACGTCGACGACCGCCACCGCGGACGACGCCGCTCCCACGGACGACGCCGCTCCCACGGATGACGCCAGCCCCGGGAACGCCGCGAGAGCGGGCGTCGATGGCCGCGGCCCGCGGGTGACGGCCGGGCTCGGGGCGCCCTCGGGACGCCAGACCAGCAGTCCCGGCCGCGGGCGCTCCCGGACCAGGGACGGCGTCGCGTCGAGCCGGTCGACCAGGGCGGCGTTCGGGTGTGCGGCAGGTGTGCCGACCGCGGTGACGCCGAGCAACGGCAACCACCCGGCGGCCCGGTCGCCGCCGGCCGCGAGATCGTCGACGACGGCGGTGAGGAACCGCGCCGCCGGCCACGCCGGGCGGACCAGGCTGGCCGGATAGCGCGGCCCGTGGCCGGCGGCCAGCGTGTACCGGATGGCGCCCGACCGGTCGGGCCGGTCCAGCAGCAGGACACGCGAGCCGGGCGGCGCGGTGCGGGTCACCGCGAGGATCCCCCGCGCGATCACCGGGTCCCACACACCGTTGCCCGCCGCGAGGCCGGCGAGATCCGGCGCGGCCTCGAGGCCGGCGTCACCGGAGCTGCCGCCGGGCCCGTCGAGACCGCCGGCCGAACCGCCACCGCCCGGTGCGACCGCGCCCACCGGCGGGCGGCTCCCACCGGACGCGCGGTCCACCCAGGCGGAACCGGCGGCGACCCGATCGACGCCCAGCGCGACCGGCCCGGCGACGACGAGCGCGGCGAGCGGCAGCGCCGTCAGGCGGCCCACCCGGCCGGGCCCGCGCTCCGATGGCAGCCAGACCGCCGCGGCGGCGAGCAGCGCGCCGGCGATGACCAGGCCGTACTGGGGACCGACCCACCAGCCCTGCGCGCCGGCGACCCGCTGCCCGCCGCCGGGCGCCAGGCGTGGGGTGAGGAGCACGGCGAACAGGCCCAGCGCGATCAGCGCCCCGCCGGCCCGGGCGGCCCGCCGCGCGGACGCGGTCGCCCGGCGGCGGGCGAGCAGCCAGCAGGCGGCGGCGACGGCGAGGAATCCGGCCATGGCGGAGGTCGGCTGCTCCCCCGAGCCGGCGAGCAGAGCCAGCGCGGTCCGCGGCACCTGTGGCAGCGCCACGGGCGGCTCGGCCACCACCCCGTCAGGCAGGACGGGCAGCAGCGCGACAACCGTCGCCGCCGCAGCCGCGAGCATGTCGGGCAGCCGGGACCGGTTGACGAGCAGAGCGGCGGCGGGCAGCCCGAGCCAGGCCAGCGGCGCCAGCACCGGGGCACAGGCGACGAGCCCGACCAGGGTCACGGCCAGCAGCCAGAGCGCGCCCACCCGCCCACCGCGCGGGCGGGCCCCGAGCACGCCGGCCGCCGCGGCGAGCACCATCGGCAGCAGTGCCAGCGCCCCGACCGTGTCGACCCGACCGGCCACGGCGGCCTGGGTCAGCACCGGGCACAGGCCATACGCGGCGGCGAGACCGAGGCGTGGCGCCATCCGCGGACGCCGGCCGAGGGCGGCGAGCCGACCGAGCGCGTGATACGCCCCGGCGCCGGCGAGCGCGGGTCCCAGGGCGAGCAGCAGCCAGCACGCCGCGGCTGGCCGACCGCCGAACACGGTGGAGAGCGCGGCAAGCAGGGCGGTCATGGGTGGGGTGGGCCCGGCGGCGTCGAGGGGCCCACCGGAGCCGGCCGGTCGGCCCGACAGGACCGCCGACCACAGATCGCGGGCGCCCGTGGGCAGCGGCAGCCCAGCACCGAGCGCGTCCGTGGGCATCCCCCGCATCGCCACGGCCCCGGCGACACCGAGCACCGCGGCGAGCGCCCACGGCGCCCACGCCACCCGCTCGCCCGCCGAACTCACGTCCCGCGCACGCCCCGCGTCGGATGGTCGCGCGCCGGAGGGACGCGGGCCGGACGGTCCCTGGTCGGGCCATCGCGGATCTGGCCATCGCGGGTCGGACGGTCGCGCTGTGGGCAGGTCCGAGACCGGGGATCGCGGGGCGGGGATCGCGGGCGTTCCTGATGGTGTGGGCGCCAGCCGGTCGCGCGGTGCCACACCGTGCCATGCCCCGGACGCACCGACCGGGATGCCACGTCGCCGGCGGGCGGGACGTTCCCGCAGCCGTCCGCCGGGCAGCGCGGACGGGAACAACACGCGGACGGCACGCTGGGAGACAGCCCGGGTCCGTGCGGCGCGCCGGCGCAGGCGCAGCAGGCGGCGCGGTCGTCCCAGCACCATCCAGGGCAGGGTGAGTTCGGTCCGCGCCGCCCGGACCCGGCCCCGCAGCAGCGCCGCCACGGCCCGGGGAACACTCGCCGCCACGAGGACGACCGCGGCCAGCAGCGCCGCGGGGCCGCTCACGTTCGCGAGCTGGACCCGCAGCGCCGCGGCGCGCTGCGCCACCGGCCAGGCCGGGGTGCGCGTGACGGTCATGGCAGCGGTGGGGACGACGACGACGCGCAGACCGGCACGGGCCGCGCGCCAGCCGAGGTCGATGTCGTGGGCGGCGTCGAGGTCGGGGTCCGGGCCGCCGAGCAGCGACCAGGCGGCCGAGCGCACCAGCGTGCCGGAGCAGGCGACGGCCAGCACGTCGCGGACCGCGTCGTGCTGACCATGGTCCACCTCGCCTGGGCGGACGCCGGTACGGCGCCGCCCGCAACGGTCGACGCTCGCCCCGGCCTCGACCACGATCCAGCGAGGCGGTGCCGGAGACGGCGAGCGTGAGGGCGCCGCGGGCGTGCGCAGCTTGGGCCCGACGACGGCGGCCCCCGGATCGAGCACCGTGTAGGCGAGCAGGGTGTGCAGGACATCGGGGTCCGGCACCGCCGCGTCGTCGAGGACCCAGACGAAGCCCCCGGTCCCGGGTGGCGGACCGCCGGCCCGGGCCAGGCCCATGGCGAGCGCGGCGCCGAGGGAGGTGCTCGCCGGGACATCCACCGTCTCGACCGGTGCGCAGCCCTCGCCCGCCGGCGTTGACCGCGACGCCGCGCCGATGTGGATCTCACCCACCGGGCCGTCACCAACGGGAGGCTCGCCGACCCGGTCGTCGCCGACGAACGCCGCCTCGACCGAGCGCCCGCCGACCGACAGCCCGCCGACCGGCGCCCCACCGCCGGACACCTCGCCGACGGACACCTCGCTGACGGACACCTCGCCGACGGAGGCCGCACCCTCGGAGGCCGCACCCTCGGATGCCGCGCCACCGGACGGCCCGCCGCCGGCGGGCTCACCGACGCGCACCTCGACGACGCGCAGGTCGACCGTCAGGTCCGGCGGCAGGACCTGGGCGGCCACGGCGGCGCGCAGCCGAGCGCCCGCCTCGGACCCGCCGTGGCACACGCACACGGCGACGACGCGGCGCACGGCCGCGGGGCCCGCACCGGGCCCGCCCGGGACGGCACGCGGCGCCGCCGGGACCTGCACCCCCCGTCGGACGCCACCCACCGTCCCGGATCAGACGGCTCGGCGCCGCTGTTTGCGTCGCTCCCGTTCGGACATGCCGCCCCAGATCCCGAACCGCTCGTCGTTCTCCAGGGCGTATTCCAGGCACTCGGCGCGGACCTCGCAGCCGGAACAGATGCGCTTGGCCTCCCGGGTGGAGCCGCCCTTCTCCGGGAAGAACGCCTCCGGGTCGGTCTGCGCGCACAGCGCGCGCTCCTGCCACTCCATCGCCTCGCCGAGCAGGTCACCGAAACCGAGGTCGATGACCGCGGCGAGGTTGTCCTCCTCGGCGGCCTGCGGATCGTCGACCAGGTCGTCGGCGAGGCCGGCGGGATCGACATCATCATCGGCCGGGTCGTCGGCGGTATCGTCGACGGGCGCGTGCGCGGGCACGTTCGGCCGGGCGAGCAGACCTGCCTCCGCCGCCCGCGGCCCGGGGGCGAAGGCGGCGGCCCCGAGGATCCGCTCGGGGGAGCCGGAGCGGGCCGGCGGGACGTCGACGGCGGGCGCCGACGGCCGCGGCAGCACCGGGTTCGGTGTGGCCTGGGTGGGCCGTTCGGTGAGCACCCGCTCGGAGTGGTCACCGAACGGGTCATGCTCAGCGGGACGCTCGACGTCCGCGAGGACGGTGTGGACGCCCGCGTCGGTGTGCTCCATGGGGACTCCTCCAGACCCGTCGCGGTGCGGTCGGCCACCCCCTGGGCGCCGGCGCGCAGGTGACTGGTTCCACACCGGTCAGGCGTCGCACTACCGCACGAACCCCGCCAGCGAGGGGAATGACACGCCGGTAATTACACGCTCCAGACTCGGTCGCGTCAACCCCACCAGCGCAACATCTTCTACAACCAGCGATGAGACCATAGCTCACAGTCACTGCACACCATCGCCGAGGGTCTAGACAACCTTCCGATCGGTAACTGTGTGCAATCGGCGCGGCGACGATGACCGCATTATGCCGCCCCGACGCAGCGGACATAAAGGCCTAAACGGGCAGGCTTGCCGACAGACAAGCCACTTATTCCCCTCCTAACGGACACCACATCCCACCAGCCCGAACCGTACAGCTACTTAGAGTAGTTTCTGATGTCGTCGACTTGGCGGGTGTCAGGACACCACCGGCAGCACGGTCCGGACGGTTCCTCCTCGGGCAGCGCGAAACCGCTCGTCCGGGACCGGGCCATAGGTCGTGGTCCGTTGCCGAGCGGGACGACCCGCCGCCGCGGCCACCTCCTCCAACTCGGCCACCGAGCGCCGCGACCCGTGCTGGGACCCGGCCATCCGGCTGATCGTCTCCTCCATCAGCGTGCCGCCGATGTCGTTCACCCCGCCGGCGAGCACCTGCCGGCAGCCGTCGACGCCGAGCTTGACCCACGAGCACTGGATGTTGTCGATCGCCCCGTGCAGCAGGATGCGGGCCATCGCGTGCACCGCCCGGTTCTCCTGGACGGTGGGGCCCGGACGGGCGACGCCGGCCAGGTAGATCGGCGAGCTGTGGTGCACGAACGGCAACGGGACGAACTCGGTGAACCCTCCGGTACGCTCCTGGATCCCGCGCAGCAGCCGCAGGTGGGCCACCCAGTGCGCGGGGGTGTCGACGTGGCCGTACATCATCGTGGCGGTCGAGCGCAGGCCCACCCGGTGCGCGGTGCTGATCACCTCGACCCAGCTCGCCGTCGGCAGCTTGCCCTTGGTGAGCACCCAGCGGACCTCGTCGTCGAGGATCTCCGCGGCGGTGCCGGGCACCGAGTCGACACCCGCCTCGCGCGCGGCGACCAACCAGTCCTCGATGCTCATCCCGGTCCGGGTGACGCCGTTGAGGACCTCCATCGGCGAATAGGCGTGCAGGTGCAGGCCCGGCGCCGCCCGCTTGATCTCGCGGGCGAGCTCGAAGTACGCGGTGCCCGGCAGGTCCGGGTGGATGCCGCCCTGCATGCAGACCTCGGTCGCCCCCACCGACCAGGCCTCGGCGGCCCGCGAGCCGATCTCGGACAGCGACAGGGTGTAGGCGTCGGCGTCCCCGCGGCGCTGCGCGAACGCGCAGAACCGGCAGCCGGTGTAGCAGACGTTGGTGAAGTTGATGTTGCGGTTGACGACGTAGGTGACGTCGTCGCCGACGGCGTCGTGACGCAGCCCGTCGGCGAGCCCGCACAGCTCCTCCAGCGCGGCCCCGGAGGCGCCGAACAGCGTCAGCGCCTCCGCGTCGCTGATCCCCGCCGGATCGCGGGTGGCGTGCCGCAGCGCCGCCACCACGTCGGCGTCCCCCCGCTCCGGCGCCCCTCGCCCAGCGCCCCCCACCGCCGGCTCGCCGCCCGGCGTCACCGCCGCCGGCGCGGCCGATCCGGCCACCGCGGGGGCTCGACGGCCGGTGCCCACGACGCCGTCCGCGCCGGTGCCGGCGGCGCTGACCTGCGCGCGCAGCGACTCCCAATCGCCGTAGACGGTGTCGAAGTCGGCGCGGGTCTCGCTGTGCCGGCCGACCGTGTCCACCGCGGTGTGCAGGTCGACGCGGCCCGTGTCGGCGAGGCCGCCGTCGGGTTCCTGCCAGGGCCTCCCGACGGGCCGGGCGTCCGGCGCGAGCAGGCCGTCCGGGCCGGCCAGCGCCCGCACGTGCCCGGCGACGCGCGGGTCGAGCCACGGCTCGTCCAGGTGCGACGGGTAGACGGTGAGCCGCGGGCGCAGGGTGAGGCCGGCCGCCGCCGTCACCTCACGCAGCACGTCCAGGTCCGGCCAGGGCCGCTCGGGGTTGACGTGGTCCGGGGTGACCGGCGAGACGCCACCCCAGTCGTCGATGCCCGCGGACAGCAACAGGGCGCACTCGGCGATGTCGACGAGGTTCGGCGGCGCCTGCACCCGCATTGTCGGGCCCAGCACCAGCCGGGCGACCGCGACGGCCGCGGCGAGCTCCTCGGCACCCACGTCGGGCTCGCCGCGCATCGCGGTGTCGTCCTTGGCCCGGAAGTTCTGGACGATCACTTCCTGGATCGAGCCGTACCGGCGGGCCAGCCCGCGCAGCTCGAAGATCGTCTCAGCCCGCTCGGCACGGGTCTCGCCGATGCCGAGCAGCAGGCCGGTGGTGAACGGGATCGACAGCCGCCCCGCGTCGGTGAGCGTGCGCAGCCGGACCGCCGGCTCCTTGTCCGGGGAACCGTAGTGCGGGCCGCCGGGCGTGGACCACAGCCGGGTCGCCGTGGTCTCCAGCATCATGCCCATGGACGGCGCGACCGGCTTGAGCCGGGCGAGCTCGGCCCAGCCGAGCACCCCGGGGTTGAGGTGCGGCAGCAGGCCCGTCTCCTCCAGCACGGCGATGGCGGCGGCGCGCAGGTAGCCCAGGGTCGAGTCGTAGCCGTGGGCGTCGAGCCACTCCCGGGCCGCGGGCCAGCGCTCCTCGGGACGGTCGCCCAGGGTGAACAGGGCCTCGGCGCAGCCGGCGGCGGCGCCCGCTCGGGCCGTCTCGATCACCTCGTCGAGGCTCAGGTAGGGCGCCGGCAGCCGGTGCGGCACGGTGGCGAACGTGCAGTAGTGGCAGCGGTCCCGGCACAGCCGGGTCAGCGGGATGAAGACCTTCGGCGAGTAGGTGACGACCCCCGGGCGGCCGAGGGAGGCCAGGCCCGCGTCGCGGACCCGGGCGGCCGAGGCGCACAGGTCGGCGAGATCGTCACCGCGGGCGGCGAGCAGCACGGCGGCCTCGACCGGGTCGAGGGTGGCTCCGTCGCGCGCCCGGCGCAGCGCGCGCCGCATCGCCGACGGGGCCGGCGGCCCGTCCACGCAGTCGGATCTCGCCGCCGTGTTCGTCATGGCTTCCTCGGTTCCTGATCGTCGTCCGGCGCGGCGGAACCGGACGCCGCCCGGTGAGGCGGCGAGCCCGTCCCACCGCCGCCGGTGTCGAAGGGGCACGGATCGTGAAAGGGAAACGACATCACAGCGGGCCGGGATTCCGCGGGCGTCCGCGCCGGTCGCGCATCCGCCGCGGCCGGGCCCGCGGGTGGCCCGGGTGGGCCAGGGTGAGGCCGGGCCGCCGCCGCCGAGGGACGGCGGCGGCCCGGTCACGGTCGGGTCAGGGCTTCGACCGTCCGGCGCGGCGGCCTGCGGTCGGGTGGCGCAGGCGATCCAGGGTGCCGATGAGCATGTTCGTCCGGGAGCGGGCGGCGAGGACGTCGGTGACGGCGTGGGCGCGCCGGTGCGGCTCGCCAGCCGCGCCCGAGGCCGGCGACGCGGCGGCCTGCCGCATCTGGGCCCGGCGGGCGGCGGCCACCTGAGGGGCACGCGCACCCGCGAGCGCGCGGTTGAGGGACGCGGACAGGGCTTCGAGGCTCTTGGTGGTCCTGATCTCGGACATGACGGTCCTTCCAGCGACATGGAGAGCTCAGGTTCATCACACAGCTCTCTCTAATCGGAATCAAGAGATACCGCGTGATGGACGACACAGCCCCCCTCTCGCCCGACCGTCCGGGGCCGGACGACGTAGCTGGTCGTCCCCGGACGAGGCCCCGCTCACCCCGGTTCGCACCCTCCGACAGGGCCACCGACCTGGCCGAACCCTCGACCGGCAGGCCGTCCACCGCCGCCGGAACCGACCTGCGAGTGATCCTCGCCACAGAGCTTCCCAATGCGGCATGGCCGGCTTCCGGCTGGGTATCGCAGCGCCGTCAGGTGTGCCGCCGAACGAATCCCTCCTGTGTGCGAGCCGAAGTCGCTACCCTGATCAGGTGCCACGAAATCGCCAGGACGTTCCCCGCGAGGAGCGGATCGACGCGTTGCTCGCCGTGGCCGAGGAGCAGTTCCTGGCCCGCGGCTTCGCCGGCACCTCCATCGCCGAGATCGCCCGCTCCGCCGGCATCGAGCCAGGCAGCGTCTACTGGTACTTCCGGTCGAAGGACCACGCCTTCGCCGCGGTGCTCAACCGCCTGCTCGACGTCGAGGTCGAGCGGATCGCCGGGCTGTCCGGCGACCCGGCGGAGAAGCTGTTCCTCGCCCTCGACTCGGTCGAGCGCCGCCGCACGCTGCACCCCTGCGTCGCCGAGCGGGCCCCGCACGCCGAGCCGGTGATGGAGTACCACGAGCGGCTGCACAAGTGGCTGCACGGCCTCGCCCTCGCCGCGGTGCACGACTTCGTGCCCGAGACGGACCGCGCGCTCGCCGCCGACGCGGTCGTCGCCACCATCGAGGGCGGCCTGGCCAACCCGGCGCCCACCCGGCCGACCAGCCACCTCGTGCACTTCCTGCTCGCCGCGTTCTGCAAGGACACGGCCCTGCCTGCCCGCCCGGAGTTCACCGGCTGGGTGGCCCCGCTGTTCGCCCGCCCCCGCCTCGACTGACGGGGCCGCACCAGCCCAGCCCTCCGGGCCGCGCCTCTGGTTGTGATCTTCGTGGGTGTCGTCGCGCCGCGGGTCGTGGCCGCGTTCTGGCGCAGCGATCAGACGCGCGCCGACCGAGATCGACCATTCATGATCAATATCGACGCCGGCCTCGACCGCCAGTGCTGGTCACGCGGGCCCCATCCCGCGCGGCCAGGCCCGCGGGTCACCGGCCGGCGTCCGGTGCGAGGATCACGGGTTGTGAGAGTGACAGCCCTGGCCGGCGGGATCGGTGGCGCCCGCTTCCTGCGCGGTGTGCGCGCCGCCCTGCCCGACGCCGACGTGACGGTGATCGGTAACACCGGCGACGACATCACGCTGCACGGCCTGCGCATCTGCCCCGACCTCGACACGGTGATGTACACCCTCGGCGGCGGCATCTCCGCCGAGCGCGGCTGGGGCCGCGAGGACGAGACGTTCGTCGTCGCCGAGGAGCTCGCCGCCTACGGCGTCGGCCCGTCCTGGTTCGGCCTCGGTGACCGCGACCTCGCCACCCATCTCGTCCGCACCCAGATGCTCGACGCCGGCTACCCGCTGTCCGACGTCGTGCGGGCGCTGTGCGAGCGGTGGCGGCCCGGGGTGCGGCTGCTGCCGATGACCGACGAACGGGTCGAGACCCACGTCGTCCTCGACGACGACGAGGGCCAGCGCGCGGTGCACTTCCAGGAGTGGTGGCTGCGGCTGCGCGCGGCCGTGCCGGCCCGGGCGATCGTGCCGCTGCGGGCCGAGACCGCGAAGCCCGCGCCGGGCGTGCTCGACGCCCTCGCCGAGGCGGACGTCATCCTGTTCCCGCCGTCGAACCCGGTGGTGTCGATCGGCACGATCCTCGCCGTCCCCGGCATCCGCGACGCGGTGGCCGCCGCGCCGGCGCCGGTCGTGGGCGTCTCCCCGATCATCGGCGGCGCCGCGGTGCGCGGGATGGCGGACGCCTGCCTGACCGCGATCGGCGTCGAGACGTCCGCCGAGGCCGTCGGCCGTCACTACGGCGGCCGCTCCGGCGACGGCGGGCTGCTGGACGGCTGGCTGGTGGACACCGTGGACGCGGGCGCCGCCGTGCCGGGCGCGACCGTGGTGGCGCGGCCGCTGCTGATGACCGATCTGGACGCGACCGCGGCGATCGTACGCGCCGCGCTGGAGCTGGCCGGTGTCTGAGCCACAGCCGCCGAGCGGCGCGCTGGAGGTGTTCGGGCTCGGCGGCATCGGCGAGATCCGCCCGGGCGACGACCTCGCCGCGGCGGTCGCCGATGCGGTGGCGGCCTCGGGCCGCCCGCTCGCCGACGGCGACGTCCTCGTCGTCACCTCGAAGATCATGTCGAAGGCGGAGGGCCGGCTCGTCACCGTCACCGGTGGCCAGCGGGAGCGGGAGGCCGCGCGGGCGACGGCGATCGACGCCGAGACCGTGCGGGTGGTGGCGAGCCGCGGGCCGACCCGGATCGTCGAGACCCGGCACGGGCTGGTCATGGCCAGCGCCGGGGTGGACGCGTCCAACATCGCCAAGGACACGCTGGCGCTGCTCCCGGTGGATCCCGACGCGAGCGCGGCGGCGCTGCGGGCCGGCGTCGCGGCCCGGCTCGGCGTCGACGTGGCGGTGGTCGTCACCGACACGGCCGGGCGGCCGTGGCGGCGCGGCCTGACGGACCTCGCGATCGGCGTCGCCGGCATGGCGGCGCTGCGCAGCCACATCGGCGACGTCGACGGCTACGGCAATGAGCTCGGCATGACCGAGGTCGCCGAGGCCGACGAGCTCGCCGCCGCGGCCGACCTGGTCAAGGGCAAGCTCGGCGCCATCCCGGTGGCGGTGGTGCGCGGCTACCGCCGACTGGCCGACGACGGCCGCGGCGCCCGCGCGCTGGTGCGCCCCAGCGACGAGGACCTGTTCCGGCTCGGCACCCTGGAGGCCCGCCGCGCGGCGCTGACCGAACGGCGCACCGTGCGCGAGTTCGGCCCGGAGCCGGTCGACCCGGCGGCCGTCGAGCGGGCGGTCGGCGCCGCGCTGACCGCGCCGGCGCCGCACCACACCACGCCGTGGCGGTTCGTGCTCGTCGAGCGGCGGCGCGCCGACCTGCTCGCCGCGATGGCCGAGGCCTGGGCCGAGGACCTGCGCCGCGACGGCTTCGACGAGGCCGCGATCGAACGCCGGCTGCGCCGCGGCGACGTGCTGCGCCGCGCCCCGCTGCTCATCGTCCCGATCATGGTGCTGGACGGCGCGCATCCCTACCCCGACGCGCGCCGCGCCCGCGCCGAGGAGCGGATGTTCACCGTCGCCGTCGGCGCCGGGGTGCAGAACCTGCTCGTCGCGCTCGCCACCGAGGGGCTCGGCTCCTGCTGGGTGTCCTCGACGTTGTTCTGCGCCGAGGTGGTCACCCAGGTCCTGGACCTGCCGGAGAGCTGGGTACCGATGGGCGCCGTCGGCGTCGGTCACGCCGCGGCCCCCGCCGCCCCCCGCCCCCCGCGCGAGCCCGGCGAGTTCCTGCTGCACCGCTGATCAGAACCGGCCGGACAGCTCAGGGCCCGCCGACACGGCCTCGGGCGAGCACGGTGCGGTCGACGCGGACCCGACGGGCGCGATGGCCGGGTGACATCCACCTCGCTCGCCCGGGCACCCGACGTCCGTTACGAACGGTTACTCGACGATGCGGGCCGGTATGACGATGACGCTGGGCACCCGGGATGGCCGTTCCGGGTGCCCACCGGCGGGTCGGACGCCGCCTGCCCGTGAGAAGTGGTTCGACACTTCGTAGGATCAGCCCCCGTGGGGAAGAAGAGCGTCGAACGCAACGCCCGGCTCGAACAGCTGCGCCGCGACCAGAAGCGCAAGGAACGTCGCCGCGCGCTGCTCATCTATGGCACGTCGGGATTCGCCGCGGTCGCCCTGCTGCTCGGGATCGTGCTCTACACGGTCGCCGACTCCCATGCGAAGAACAAGACCCGCGAGGTCGGCTACGTCGCCGCCGCCTCGTCGGCGGCGACCGCCGCGGGCTGCACCGGGACGGTGAACGACGCCTCGAAGGGCTCGTCGCACGTCAGCACGACGGTGGACTACAAGGTCTCGCCGCCGTCCTCCGGCAGCCACAACCCCGATCCGCTGCCCGACGGCATCCCGTTCTACAACCCGGCCTCCGGCATCCCGGTCGAGCGCGCCGTGCACAACCTCGAACACGGCTTCGTCGTCGGCTGGTACGACAAGAGCCTGCCCGCCGCCCAGGTGGAGAAGCTGCGCTCGATCGCCGCCGACGCCGGGCCGCGGTTCATCGGCGTGCCGTGGACCCGCGGCGCCTTCCCGGACGGCAAGCACTTCGTCCTCACCGCCTGGGACCGCACCCAGCGCTGCTCCACCGTCTCCGCCGACGTGATCAGCGACTTCGTCGCCAAGCACGCCAACCCGAGCATCGAGGGCGCGACCTGGGACTCCCCGACCGCACCCGAGTCGGGCGCGGCCGGCGGCACCCCGGACGTCTCGAAGGACGGCCCACTCACCATCCCGGCGAACGGCTCGGACGGGACGTCGTCCACCGCTCCCAGCCCGGGCGCGGGCACCATGTCGCTGTCTCCGACCACGCCCGCCGCGGCCCCCTGACCCGCGCCCGCCTGAGCCGGCCGGCCCGCCGGCTCAGGCGGCTCAGGCGGACGGATCGGTCCGGATCGGCATCAGCAGGTAGCGGAAGGCACCCCCGTCCGCGGGCCGGCCGTCGCGCCCGCGCGCGCCGCTGTCCTTGCCGGTCAGCACCGCCGGGCGCGCCGACGCCTCACCCGGGTCGGCGGCGACGAAGCCGATCGTCGCCTCGTCGTCCTCCACCGCGCCGAGCCCGTCGAGCAGGTACTGGGGGTTGAACAGCACCGACAGCTCGGGCCCGGCGTACTCGACGGGGATGGTCTCGCTGGCCTGGGCGCCGCCGCCGTCCCCCGCCTCGGCGACGATCTGGTCGGTGCTCAGGGTGAAGCGCAGCGGCGCGGTGCGGGTGGCGACCACGGCGACCCGGCGGACCGCCGCGGCCAGCGCCGCCGTCGACGCCGTCACCGTGTACGCGGCCGTGTCGGGCAGCAGCTTGCGGTAGTTCGGGAAGGTGCCGTCGATGAGCCGGACGATGGTCTGCCGCCCGGCGGCGGCGAGCCCCAGCCGGGCACCGGCCGGATCGGCGACGTCCAGGCCGACGACGATCCGCGATGCCGGGGTGGGCGTGCGCGCGACCTCGGCGAGCACCCTGGCGGGGACGTGGGCCAGCGCCCAGGGGTCCTCGACGGTCGGCTGCCAGGGGATGCCGCGCACCGCGAGCCGGTAGCGGTCGGTGGCGGCGAGGGTGAGCCCGCGCCCGGTGATCTCCAGGCGGATCGCCGTCAGCACCGGCACCGTCTCGTCCCGGCCCGCCGCGGGCGCCACCTGGCCGACGGCCGCGGCGAAGCCAAGCGTGTCGACCTCGCCGATCGGGGCGGGGAAGCGGGGCAGCTCGGGATAGTCCGCGGGATCCATCAGCGGGACGGTGAAGCGCACGCTGCCGCAGCGCAGCACCAGCCGCTCCCCGTCGACCTCGACCTCGACGACCGTCGCGGACAGGCTGCGGACGATGTCGGCGAGCAGCCGACCGGGCACCAGCACCCGGCCGGGCTCGGCCACCTCGGCGGCGACCGGCGCGCGCACGGCGACCTCCGTGTCGAAGGCGCAGACGACGAGCCCGGCGGTGGCCGGCGCGCCGGCGGACGCCTCGAGCAGCAGGCCCGTCAGCACGGTCGGGGTCTGTCCCGGGCGGCTGGGCAGGTGCCGGGCGGCCCAGCCGGTCGCGTCGGCGAGCACGTCGCGTTCCACGCTGAACCTCATGGGGCCTGATTGTCCCCGTCCACAGCCGGAAATCGCCGCATTCACCTGCCGGTGTCCGTGCTCTGTCCGTCCGCTTCGTGGCCTGGACGTCGCCCGCGGCCTCCCGACCGCACCGCCACGCCCCCGTTCAGGGCCTCCGGCGACGCTGTGCGCCCCTTCCGGAGGGCCTGCCTTCCTGGCCCCGGGGAAGGAATGCCGCGCCCTGAGGATGAGGTCAGGCCTGATCACCGTCACGTACGCCGAGAGCAAGGAGCGGGGATGCCGCGCCCGGGATGAGGTCAGGCGGGCCGGGAGCGGGTGTGGCCGGCCGAAGCCCGGCCGAGCAGACCACCGCCCGCGGGCCAGTGCAGGTCCAGGCACAGCTGGCCGTCATCCGCGTCGGCGCGGACCGCCACGGCGGCGAGTCGGGCCCGGTCCGGTCGGGCTTCCCCGCCCCCCGCGGTGGTCATGCCGGTCCAGTCCGGGGGAAGCGACGTGCCGGGAACGGTCAGCGTGAGGCTGCCCGCGGCGGGCGTGCAGATCAGGGTCAGCAGCGCGCGCCCGTCCGACAGCGACCGCAGCGCCCGCGGCAGCAGCCAGGCGAGCTCCGCCCGCACCTCGTCCGGGACCGCCCGCAGGTCACCGGACACCTGGACGTCGACCCGCAGGTCCCGGGTCTCGGCCTCGAACAGTGCGGGCGCGAGTTCGCCGAGGGTCGCCGTCTGGCTGGTGACCAGGGTGCGCCGGATCGTCCCGGCGTCGCGGCGGCAGCGGGCCCGCACGGCGGGGTCGCGCGGGTCGACCAGGCCGTCGCGCAGCGCCGTGAGCAGCGGCAGCACCTCCCGCCGGATCATGCCGAGCGCCCGGGCCCGGTCCATCCGGATGCGCAGCTCGGCCTCCTGGCGGGCCGCGAGCCGCGCCTCGGAGTCGATCGCCCGCGCCGCCGCGTCCGCGGACCGCAGCAGCACCGGGCCGCCCATCGCCGCCACGATCTGCAGTGACGCCAGGGCGTTGAGCACCGCCACGAGCTGGGTCGCCGGCAGCGGGCCGGGAACGCCGTCGGCGCAGGCGATCGCGGTGAGGGTGCCGGTCGTCGCGACCAGTGCGATGATCCGCTCCCTGCGGGGACGCGCCACCGTCACCTGCATGAGCAGCAGCGGCAGGATCAGCACCGGCCAGATCGCGAGCCGGCTGCCGTCAGGGCGGGAGACGCCGACCAGGGCGGCCGTGGCCACCGTGACCACCAGCGCGACGGCCACCAGGCCAAGCGCGTCCAGCCTGGTCGCCGGGCGGCGCCGGACCCGCCGGGTGACGACGAGGACGCACACCCCCAGCGCGCACCACAGCCCGAGCACCGCCGGGCGTGGATACCGACCGGCGGGCAGCACGAACAGCACCGGCAGGGTGCACGGATACCAGGCCAGCACCGCGGTGGCGACGGCCCGGCGCAGGCCCGCGGTGTAGGCGTCGCGCAACTGCGCCGCCGACCGCGGACCGGGCGCGGCCGCCGGGCCGTCGACGCGGATCAGCGCGCGGCGCAGTGCCCGGACCGGCGGGCCGAGGTGCATCCGCCGGGCGAGCCTGGCAGGCCGCGTGAGCCAGCCAAGCCGGGCAGGCAGGGCGGGCCGGGCGGGCAGCGCAGACGGGCCGGGTCGGGCGAGGCCGGCGGGCCAGGTCGACCAGGCGGGCCAGATCGGCCGGGCCAGCGGCTCGGATCGGCGGCGCCAGGCGCCGGCGGGAACCGCTCCGGCCGGCGTCTGGCCGGCGGGCACCGGGACGGCCCAGGTGAGCAGCACCCGGGTGCCCCGGCCGGGCATCGCGTCCACCCGGGCCCGGCCGCCGGCATCGGCGACCCGCGCCAGGACGGAGCGGCTCAGCCCGAGCCGGTCGGCGGGGACGGCCGCCGGGTCGAAGCCGCAGCCCTCGTCGCGCACCTCGATACCGACCGCGGACGGCGTGCGGTGGACCGTCACCCACGCCTCGTCGGTGCCGGCGTGCCGCCGGACATTGGACAGCAGCTCGGCGACCGCCGCGGCCAGCGCGTCGACGGCCTCCCGGGGCGGCGCCGCCCGGCCCGTCTCCCCCGCCGCCTCGCCCGAGGGCGCCGGGCCGGGGTCGGCCGGCCCCAGGACCGCCCACAGGGGGCCGGGCAGGGACGATGGCCGCGGCGGGGCGCCGGGTGCCAGGCCGATCGCGCCGGTGCGGCCCAGCTCGACGCGCAGCCCGCGTCGGCGGGCGGCGGCCACGACGGCGTCCAGGCGGGTGTCGAGGTCGCCGACGTCGCCGGCCGGCCCGCGCAGCAGCCGGTCCACGGCGGCGATCGCGTCCGCGGCCTGGCCGCGGGTCAGCTCCAGGTCGTCGCCGCCGCCCCAGGCGATGCCGGCGAGGGTGTTGAGCGCCGTGTCGTGCAGGACCCGCTCCCGCTCCCGCTCGGCGCGGGCCCGGGCGACCGCGATCGCCTCGGCGCTCAGATGGTCGGCGGCGGCGCGCAGTCGGGTGTCCGCGTCCTGCGCGATCGTCCACAGCCGGCCGACACCGAACCGGATCAGTGCCGTCAGCATGACGATCAGCATGATCGACACCGCGGCCCGCCGGTAGCCGCCACCGGGATCGGCCGCGGCCCGCTCGACCGCGGACGAGACGGCGGCCGCGGTGCTCGTCGCGGTGGGGGCGTAGGTGCCGCCGGCAGCGGTGGCGGCGGGGTGGCCGGGCAGCGCCGCGGCAGTGGCGGTGGCGGTGGCCGGGCCGGGCAGCGCGGCGGCGAGCCGGTCGGCGCATGCGACGCCGACGAGCAGGGCGGCCTCAAGGGTGGCGAGCACCAGGGCGAACAGGCGCCGGCCGGTCCGGCAGCCGGCGACGAGCGCCGCGTGCGCACAGCCGAGGAAGACCCAGGTTCCCGGCGTGCCGACGGACACCGGCGGCAGGAGCACCCCGGCGGCGACCGCCGCCGCGGCGCCGACCGCCACGTTGGCGAGCACCAGCCGGGTGCCGAGCCCGCGGCGCGTGCTCAGGAGGATGTAGGCCAGCCCCCACACCTCGACGAGCAGCCCCCCGGCCAGCGCCACCGGGTGCCCGCCGTACCAGGAGCGCCACACGATCAGGTGCAGCGCGGTCGTGACGATCCCGAGCACCCGCAGCACGGCGAAGGCTCGCACGACGACGTCGGCGAGGGCGTCGGATGCGCTGACCGGCACGATCATCAGTCTGGCCCGTCGGCTCCCGGAGCATGGGGGGATCGCCGGGAAAGTCCCCGGTGGCCGCGACCACGACGGCCGGATGGGCGGGCGCGCCCTGGTCGGGCGGCGCGGTGGCCGCCCGACCGGGACGCGCCGGGATGGTCAGGGGGGATGTCGGGTGGGGTCAGGTGCGGTCGGAACTGAACCGGACCGCGCCGGCGGCGAGAACGGCGCCGGGGAACACCCGGGCCCCGGCCCGCAGCTCGTTATCCCGCTCGATGATCGCGCCGTCGCCGATGACCACGCCGTCGAGCAGGACTCCGGCGCCGATCACGGCCCCCCGGCCGATCACGCTGTCCCGCACGGTGGCACCGGCCTCAACGACCGCGCCGTCGAAGAGCACCGCGCCGTCGACGGCGGCGCCGGCACCCACCCGGGCGCCTGCCCCGACGGTCGCCCCGCCGCCGATCTTGGCGTCGGCGGCGACGGCCGCCCCGGGCAGGACCAGGCAGTCACCGACCGGGCCGGGCAGCGCCGAGGAAGCCATCCGCCCGGTCACCAGGTCCCGGCTGCCCTGGACGAACGCCGCCGGGGTGCCGAGGTCGAGCCAGTAGGTGCTGTCCGGATAGCCCATCACCGGCGTACCGGCCGCCAGCAGGCCCGGGAAGGTCTCCCGCTCGACCGACACCGGCCGGCCCGCGGGAATCATGTCGATCACCGAGCGGCGGAACACGTAGCAGCCCGCGTTGATCAGGTTGGTGGGCGGGTCGGGTGTCTTCTCCAGGAAGGCCGTGACCCTGCCGTCGGCGTCCGTCGGGACCACGCCGAAGGCGCGCGGGTCGACAACCTCCGTCAGGTGCAGGGTGACGGCGGCGTCCGCCTCGGAGTGCCGGCGGACCAACGCCGGGATGTCGAGGCCGGACAGGATGTCACCGTTGAAGATGACGACCGGGTCGTCCGGGCCGCCGCGCAGCCGCTCGACGACGTTGCGGATCGCGCCGCCGGTGCCCAGCGGTTCTGTCTCGGTGACGTACTCGAGCTCCAGCCCGTGCGCCGAGCCGTCGCCGAAGTACTCCTCGAAGACCTCGGCCCGGTAGGAGGTGGCCAGGACCACCCGCGCGATGCCGGCGTCCCGGGCTCGCGCGAGCATGTGCGCGGTGACCGGCACTCCGGCGACCGGCAACATCGGTTTGGGAGCCGACATCGTGAGCGGTCGTAGACGGGTCCCCTGACCGCCGACAAGCATCACTGCGTCCATGGGGCGTCAGTGTCGCAGAGCACGGGGTAGCCCTTGGAGACGGATGGGCACCAAGACCACACCACCAACGGGCCGCCATGGACCAATTACTCTACGCGGCCAGACGACCACCGAAGCGAGTACTCCAGGCGCTCCGGCACAGTAACCGGAAGCCCGTTTCCTCCGCCGATGAACCCTGGACGGACCGTCAGATGTCCGGCAGAAGCCCGATAGGCCGCCGCCCCGAGCCATCAGGAAGACCACTAGGAATCCACCGCGGTACCACTGACGGCCGTACCGCTGACAGCCGCGCCCGGGCCGGCCGTGCCGCCGGGGGTCGCCGTGACGCCGGGGGTCGCCGGGCTGACGGGGGTCGCCGGGCTGCCGGGGGCGCCACCCGATGTCGTGCCGCCCGTCGCCGCATCGTCCGTGGCCCTGCCGCGGGCGGGCAGCAGGCGGGCGGAACGGGTGGCCCGCGCTCCGGCGCTGTCCTTGGCGAACGCGAGGGTCACCAGCAGCCGCGCGGCCAGTCCCACACCGAGCAGCGCCCGCAGCGGGGCCCGGGACGGCCCCGGGTACTGCCGGGACAGATACCGGAACATGCTGCGGTGATGGGCGAGCACCATCCGCCGCGACGACCGCTTCGTCGAGTGCCCGCCGAGATGCTCCACCACCGCGGCCGGCACGTACACCGACGACCAGGACGCGAGCCCAAGCCGGCGGCCGAGGTCGACGTCCTCCATGAACATGAAGTACGACTCGTCGAAGCCGCCCACCGCTTCGAACGCCTCCCGGCGCAGCAGCTGGCAGGAACCCGACAGCCAGCCGGCGGTCATCTCCCGCGGCGCGCCGCGCTCGCGCCGGTAGGACGCGGTCCACGGATTCGTCGGCCAGCACCAGCCGAGCAGCGCGTGCCCGATCCCGCGGCCCAGCGACGGCAGGTCCCGCGCCGACGGGTAGAGCGCGCCGTCCGGATTGGTGATCCCGGGGCCGAACGCACCGCCACCCGGCCAGCGGCCCGCGGCGGCGACCAGATCGTCGAGTGCGCCGGGCACGAAGGCGATGTCGGCGTTGGAGAACACCAGCCACGGCGCCCGGGCTCCGGCGGCGCCGCGGTTGACGGCACTGCCGTAGCCGAGATTGCGCCCCGGACGCAGCAGCCGCGCCTCGGGCCGTCGCTCGACCGCGGCGGTGCCGGCGTCGAGCTTGGGCGAGTTGTCCACGACGACGACCTCGTAGGGCCGGGTCGTCGCCTTGGCGAGCGAGTCGAGAAAGTCGCCGATGATCTCTCCGGATCGGAAGGTCACGACCACGACCCGGATCTCCGGCTCCACACCCATGTCCTCGCCTACCGCCCTTCCACGGCCCCGCAACCCCACGGCCCGCGCCGCCCCGGTGACACCGCGGCATCCGCACCGATGGAGACCGTAGCGCGCGCTTTCCGACGGTCCGCCCCCCGGGTGCCCCGAGGACTCCGCCGCGCGCCCGCCCATCACCGACCGCCCGTCGGCCCCCGATGGGCAGGGGGCCGCCGCGGAACACGGCCGACGGGCAGGGCGGCGGCGGACCGCTCAGCGCTCGGCGACCGCGCGGGCGTAGCTCGCCAGGTGGGCCTCGGCGCTCGCCGCCCAGGTGAACTCGCGGGCGCGGGCGAGGCCCGCCTGACCGAGAGCGTCCCGCCGGTCGGCGTCGTCGAGCAGGGTGCCCATCTCCCGGGCGATGGAGTCCGCGTCCGGCTGGGTGTAGGCGACGGCGTCGCCGCCGACCTCCGGCAGCGACAGCCGCGGCGTCGTCAGCACCGGAGCCGCGCAGGCCATCGCCTCCAGCACCGGCAGGCCGAAGCCCTCGCCATGCGACGGGTAGGCCACCAGAGTCGCCCCGCCCAGGTAGCCGGGCAGGTCGGAGAAGCGCAGGTAGCCGGGACGGATCACGCGCAGGTGGCTCGGCACCGAGGCGACGGCCGCGTCGACGTCGTCGTCCCAGCCGGAGCCGCCGGCCAGGACCAGCGCGGGCGGCTCGTCCCGCCAGTGCACCGCCTCCGCCCAGCCGCGGATCAGGTTCGGCACGTTCTTGCGCGGCTCGAGCATCCCGAGGAAGGCCACGTAGCGCGAGTCCCCGAGGCCGAGGCGGCGGCGCACCCGCTGCTTGTCCTCCGCGGTCGGCGGGTGGAAGGTCGACGTGTCGACACCGTGGTAGGCGACGTCGGTGGTCGTCGACTCGGCGTCGAGCACCCGGACGAGCTCGTCACGGGTCGCCTTCGACGGGACGATGATCCGGGCCGCCCGGCGCACCGCCGTGCGCATCGCCGAGCGGAAGAACGTCCCCTTCACCGCCGTGTGCATGTCCGGCTCGGTGAAGAACGTGACGTCGTGGATGGTCACGCACACCGGCTGTGCCGCCCGCAGCGGCATCGTGTAGTGCGGTGAGTGGATGACGGCCGCGTTCACCTGCTCCGCGACCAGCGGCAGACCGGTCTGCTCCCACGCCAGCCGCGCCGGCCGGTGGGCGATCGCCGCCGGTCCGGACAGAACGGTGGCATGCGGAGCCATCCGGCTGTAACGTTCCTCGTCTGACCGTTGGCAGACGAGCGCCATGTCCGCACCGGCCGCGCCCAGCGCCGCGACCAGCCCGTCGACATAACGCCCCACGCCACCACGGTCCGCCGGGACCGAAGTCGCGTCGACGAGCACCCGGGGTCCCACGGCGCTCCTTCCCTGACGCGCCACCCCACCAGGGGTGGCCGCTCGCTTCACGCTGACCGCTTGCTTCTCAACGGGGGCAACACTACGCCCGCCCGTCGTCGGCGACGGACACGGCAGGGGAACCGCTGACTCGACGGTAGAGCGCCCACGTCGCCTCCGCTGCCGCATTCCAGGTAAACATCCGGGCGCGGGCGCGTCCGGCATCCGACAACCGCCCGCGCAGGTCCGGATCACCCACGATCCGGGCCACCGCCGCCGCCAGCGCCGCGGCATCGCCGACCCCCGCGACGAGCGCGGCATCGCCCGCGACCTCGACCAGCGCCGGCGCGTCCGACACGACCACCGGTACCCCGTGCGCCATCGCCTCCACCACGGGCAGCCCGAAACCCTCCGACCGGCTCGGCGCGAGCAGCACCGCCGCCCGCGAGAGCACCACCGCGAGATCCTCGTCACTGATGCGCCCAAGGGTGCGGACGCGGGCGGGATCCAGCCCACGGCGCGTCGCCTCGGTACGCACGTCGAGCCCGCCCCAGCCGGTGGCACCGACATGGACAAGCGGCAGGCCCGGATCGTCCGGGCGGCACAGCGCGGCGAGCGCCGTGTCCAGCCCCTTACGGGGCTCCAGCGTGGCCAGGGTGAGCAGGTAGCCGCCGGGTGGCGGCAGGCCCAGGCGCGCGGCCCGGGCGTCGGCGTCGGGCGGCACCCGCGTCACCGCCTCTGCCACGCCCTCCCCGATCGCGTGCAGCCGCTGCGGAGGGATGGGCAGGTGGCGGGCCACCTCGGCGGCGACCGCCAAGGTCGGGACGACGATCGCGTCGGCCAGCCGGACGGCGCGCTCGCCCATCTGCCGGTGCCAGCGCGCGCCGTGCGGGGTGAGCGTCTCGGGATGCGTCCACGGCACCGCGTCGTGGATCGTGACGACGAGTCTCGGGCGCGGGCGGCGCCGGTCGAGGGCGTCCGCGAGCGCCGGGGCCACCGTGGCGCTGGCCCACGCCGACAGCGGCGGCCGCGGCCGCCCGGCCCCCAGACGCCCCCCGGCGGCTCGGGGGGATCCGCCCGAGCGACCGGAACCGCCGCCGGACCGGCCGGGCTCGCCCCGCAGCCGCTGGCTCAGTTTCCTGGTCAGCTGACCGCTGGTGCCCCCCGCCGGGGGAACGAGCAGGGTCGGGGCGTGGATCAGGTCGACGGACCGCGGCGCGGGACCCACACCACGCGACCAGCTCGCCGCCAGCGCCCGGCGCGGCAGGGCGAGGCGCATCGGCCCGAGGACCCCGGGCAGCGCCGCCTCCTCGAACCGGCGATGCGCGGCGCACCAGCCGGCGACGGAGTCACCGGGCTCGGCGAGCCGGGCCAGGGCGGCGGCGAGCTCGGCACTGTACCGGCCGGTACCACCCGGTACCGGCGCGAGCAGCTGCTCGACCAGAAAGCCCACACGCACGGTTCACAGTCTGCCCCTGCCCCGCCGCGCCCCGCGTGCGGGGTACCGCAGCCGTCCTCACCACGGCCGCGACCTGCGCGGGCAGAGCACCGGCCAGGCAGCCGCGGCGACCTGCGGAGGCGGGGCACCGGGCAGACAGCGGCGGGACACACGGCAGCGGTGGGTCGGTCAGCGGCGGCTGGACCAGATCCCGGCGCCCACCATGACCACGCAGAACAGGCCACCGACGGCGTACCCCACCCAGCGATCGGTGAAGGTGGCGAACCCCGCGCCCGCACCGAACACGATCAGCCCGAACAGCAGCACCGTGAGCAGGACGGCGACCACCCGCTGCGCCAGTCGGGAGGTCGGCGGCGGTGGCGGCCCGGTGCGCGGCGGCGGCCCGGAGCCAGCCGCGGCGCCGGGGCGGGACGGGGTTCCCGTGCCGGGAGAGGTGCCGGGGCGAGGCGGGCGGGCGGCGCCGCCCGGCGGGGTGCGGCGCGGGCCGTCGGCGGGCCGGGACGGGCGCTGTCTGGCAGCCATCCGCGCTCAGCTCCCCCGCTTGCGGGCATGGGTCAGCACGACGCTGCCCCCGCTGCCCTCGGGCGCGCGCCGGTCGGCCAGCGCGATCGCCGGGGAGAGCACCGCCGCCGCGTTCCAGCCGGCCCGGCCGCCGCGGGCGGACAACGTCAGGTACAGCCGCTCGGCCCGCTCGCCGCGGAACATGTAGGACTGCCGGATGACGTCGAGGCCCGCCTTGTCGAGCAGCTCGGCGAGCCGCTCACCCGGGTAGGTGTGCTTGACGTGGTAGCGCTCCCGGTGCCGGTCGAACAGGTCCGGCCAGCTGCCGGCGCGGGTCAGCGCGTCCGCGGACATCACCAGGTCGCCCCCGGGGCGCAGCACCCGGGCCATCTCGGCGAGGGCGGCCGGGCCGTCGTCGAAGTGCTCGATCGCGCACACGGACATGACCACGTCGAAGCTGGTGTCCGCGAACGGCAGCGCCAGCGCGTCGCCCTCGACGAGACCGGGATGGCCGCGCAGCCGCCGGCCGAACTCCAGCTTGTGCCGGGCGAGGTCCAGGCAGACGGCGCGGGCGCCGCGCCGGGCCGCCTGGCCGGCCCAGTAGCCGTCGCCGCCGGCGACGTCGAGCAGGGTGCGCCCGGTGAGCTCGCCGGCCCACGACAGCAGCGTGCCGACCTCGCGGCGGCGCATCACGTGGATCTGGTGTCCCACGAAGGCGAGGGCATCGTCACGTACGGGGCTCACCGATCCGCCTTCCGTTCCCGCTGATACTGACTGGCCTCACTGGTGCTCACGGTTCCTGCCGACCCGGCCGTCCCCGCGGACGCGGGCGTTCCCGCTGGTGCGACGGTTCCCGCCGACTCGGCCATTCCTGCTGGTGCGGCCGTTCCCGCAGGTGCGGCCGTTCCCGCAGGTTCGCTGTTCGCGCTGGTGCTGACCGCCAGTCTGCCCGCCAGCGCGGCGAGTGTGACGTCCAGGTACCGCTGCCAGGTGCCGTGCACGTCCGGTGGCGCCACCTTCGCCCGCAGGTCGGCCAGCACGCCCGGCTCGTAGAGGCGGCGCAGGGCGGCGGCGAGGGCGGCGGCGTCGTCCGGCGGCACGAGCAGCCCGTCGACGCCGTCGCGGACGGAGGTGGCGAGCGTTCCCACGGTGGTCGCGACGACCGGCAGGCCGTGCAGACGGGCGAGGTCGACGTTCTGCGACGCCGTCCCCGCCCGGTACGGCAGCACCAGCGCGTCGGCGGCGGCGAACAGGGCGGGCACGTCGGCGGCGGCCACGTAGCCGGCCCGCAGGTCCACCCGCGCGCGCAGACCGAGCTCGTCGATCAGGCTGACGGTGGCCGCCTCGTCCCCCCAGAACTCCCCGGCCACGGTGAGGCCCACCTCCGCCGGCCCGCGAGCCAGCGCGCGCAGCAGCACGTCCAGTCCCTTGTACGGCCGGACCAGGCCGAAGAACAGCAGCCGCCGGCGCGTCCCGGCACCGTCCGCGTCGACCGCACCGGTGGTGGTCATGCTCGGCGCGGTCCACAGGTGTGGGGCCATCTCGGCGACGGTGACGGGCACCGGTGTGAGCCGGCCCGCGAGCTCCGCCTGCGCCGGGGTGTGCACCAGCACCGCGTCCACCCGCCGCAGCACCGCCCGCGTCAGCGGCTCGTCCACCGCCCGCCGCTCGTGCGGCAGCACGTTGTGGCAGAGCGCCAGCACCCGCGGCCGGGCACCGCGACCAGCGCGCAGCGCGGACAGGATCGACAGGTACGCCGGCGCCTGCACCGGCGTGACGACGACCAGCACCACCGCGTCCACCGTACGCCGCAGCCGCCGGCCGAGCCGCACCCAGCCGTCGGGGCGCCGCCAGGACAGCGGATAGCGGGTCGGCGCGTACGGCTCCATCTCGGGCTCGCTCACCCGCTGCACACCCGGGTAGAGCCGGGCCGGGTACTGGTCCGACCAGGACTCGATCACCACCTCGTGGCCGAGAGCGGCCAGCCGGTGGGCGAGTTCGGTGGTGTGCTGGGCGATGCCGCCCTTGTAGGGGTGGGTCGGGCCGACGATCGCGACACGCATCCGCGGGCGCCTCAGGTGTCGCTGCGCGAGCGCGCGACAAGGTCGCCGATCAGGGCGAGCACGACGATCTGGAAGCCGACGAGGATCGCGAGCAACGTCGACGTCGCCACGTGGAAGTCGTAGCGGACCAGGTCGACGATCAGCTTGACGAAGCCCAACCCCATGATCCACAGGGCCAGCGGCATGAGCACCTTGAGCGGGTCGAAGTACATCACCATCCGCAGGACCTGCAGGATGTAGCGCCGCGCGTCCCGGAACGGGTGGAACTTCGACGTCCCGGCCCGCTTGGCGTAGTCGATCGGGAGGTAGTCGACCGGGTGCTGGTTCGACAGGAACGACATCGTGATCGTCGTGACGCAGCTGAACCCGGGCGGCAGCAGCCGCAGGTACGGCAGGGAGACCTCCCGGCGGAAGGCGCGCAGGCCCGAGTTCAGGTCGGGGATCTTCATGCCGGACAGCCGCTGCGCGATCATCCGGATCAGCCACTTGGCCGGCACCCGGGCCCACTTGTGGGTGCCCTCCTCGGTGAGCCGGGCCCCGACGACCTGGTCGACGTCGAGGTTGTCGTCGAGGTAGCGGACGAACTCGGGGATCCGCTCGTTCGGGTAGGTCATGTCCGCGTCGGTCCAGACCACGATCTTGCCGCGGGCCTCCTGGGTACCGATCCGCCGCGCGGTACCCGAGCCGCCGTTGCGGCGGAACGGCATGATCCGCATCCGCGGGAAGCGGGGGGCCGCGTCGCGCAGGACGGCCAGGGTGCTGTCGGTCGACTTGTCGTCGATCGCGAGGATCTCGTAGGCGTACCCGCTGACGTCCATCGCGGCCGAGATGCGCTCCAGCTCGCGCACGACATGGTCCTGCTCGTTGTAACAGGGCAGCACGATGGTGACGTACGGGACGTCGGGCCCGGCCTCGGCACGGCCGTCGCCCGTCGCCGGCTGCGTCGGGGTGCCGCTCTGGGGCTGCTCGGGTGTGTGGATGGCGCTGACACTCACGTCGGTGTGGCTCCCGGTCGTCGTTCCCGCCGGTCGTCGTTCGACGGCGGTGGTCCGTTCCCGGCGGTGGTCGCCGCATGGGCGACGCTGCCGCCGCTGCTTCGGTGGCCCGACGTCGTCCCCACTCCGATCGCCGGCCCGTGGCGGTGGTCGTGCGGTCCGTCCCCACGGACCTGCTGTTCTAGGGTGGCACGCCCCGCCCGGTCGGACGACGACCGGTCCGTCCAGGCGCCCGATCGGCCGGGCTACCAGGCACGACACGCCATCACCGGGTGTGCGTGCGCGTGCGGGCCCGGTCGGGCACGCCACCGGCCGAGGCGGGCAAGGTGGGCAAGGCGCGGGCCGGGCCGCCGGGACGCCGGGACGCGGACCGGTGCCGGCCACGGGCCGGGCCACACCTGCGCCTACTGTTTGGTGGTGGCTGCGTTCAGAAGTGATCTACGGGAGTACGTCCGGCACGTCCGGGCGCTGCGGGCCGCCCGGGAGACCTCGGCCCGCGCTTTCGTCGCCGGGCTGCGCTACCCGCTGGCACACCGGCAGCCGATCTGGATCGGCTCGCCGACCGTCATCGAGGGCCGGGAGCGCATCGAGTTCACCGACGGCGCGGCGCTGCGGGTCGGGATGGGCGCGTTCGGGCTGTCGACGAAGCGGGACACGTCGATCATCCGGGTGCATCCCGAGGGCCGGCTGCGCTGCGAGGGCGTCGTCTCGCTGCAGCGGGGGGTACGGGTGGTTGTCGACTCCGGCGTGCTGGAACTCGCGCCCGGGGCGAACGTCAACGGTTTCGCCAAGATCCTCGTCCGGGAGCGGGTGTCGATCGGCGCCTACTGCAACGTCTCGTGGAACACTCAGCTGCTCGACAACGACTTCCACCCGATGGTCGTCGACGGTGTCGAACAGCCGATGAGCGGTCCGATCATCCTCGAGGACCGGGCGTGGATCGGCACGGGCTCGATCGTGCTCAAGGGCGTCACCGTCGGGGAGAGCGCGGTGGTCGCGGCGGGCTCGGTCGTGACCCGGGACGTGCCCCCGAAGGCCGTGGTCGCCGGCTCGCCCGCCAAGGTCGTCGGCCACATCGACTCCTGGCGCTGACCTGCGCGGGCACCCCCACCGTCAACAGGCGGGGGGTGTCCGTAACATGACAGCACCTTCGTCCGATGGGACTGTGCTGACTTGGGTGACTCCGTCGAATCCGGCGCGGCGGCCGCATCGTCCGCGTCGGCCGAACCGAACGCGGCGGACCGCCCCGCTCTCGCCGGTCAAGCTCCCGCCAGTCCCGCCAGTCCCGCCAGTCCCGCCAGTCCGGCCCCGTCCGGCCTGAGCTCGGCCGGCCCGGCCACGGCGGGGCGAGCCTCGTCCGACCCGGCTGCGGTTGCTCCGGCCCCGCCCGAACCAGCCACAGTGGGGCAGGCTCCATCCGAACCGACCACGGCTGGTCGGGCCTCGGCTGGTCTTGCCACCGGAGCGGCCGTGCCGCCGGTGATGGCCCGGTTCCGGCCATGGCGCATCGTGCGCTCCGCGCCAGCCGCCGTCTGGGTGATCACGCTGCTGTTCACCGCGGTGCTGACCAGCTGGTCGGTGATGATGCCGCAGTACCACGCACCGGACGAACCGAACCACGTCGACGCCGTCATGCGCCTCGTCGAGGGGCGCGGCTGGCCGCATCCCGGCCATGCCACGGTCACCAACGGCGGCGTCGGCGCGATCATGTCCGCACCCTACGGCTCCGCCCAGCAGCCGCGGGACCTGTCCGCCGGCCCGTTCACCGCCGCGCGGGCGCCCGACCGCGACGAGCGGCCCAGCTGGCAGACTCTGGAGAAGAGACGGAACCCGCCGGGCGATGTCCAGCAGCTCGTCCAGCACCCGCCGCTGTACTACTGGGTCAACGCGGTCATCCTCGAGGCGATCCCGGACGGCGGCACCCACCTGCGCTGGGATGAGATCATCGGCATCCTGCGCCTGGTCAGCGTGGCGATGGTCGCGCCGCTGCCGCTGCTGGCCTGGGCCGGCGCGCATCGCCTGTCCGACGGCAACCGGGTCGCGGGCATCTGCGCCGCGCTCGTCCCACTCGCCATCCCCGAGCTCTCCCACATCGGGTCGAGCGTCAACAACGACAACCTGCTCGTCCTGACCGCGGGCCTGGCCACCGTGGCGATCGTCTACGTGCTGCGCGGCGACACCTCCCTGCGCACGGCGGCGTGGACCGGCGCCTTCCTCGGCCTCGCGCTGATGACGAAGTCCCTGGCGATCGTGCTGGTGCCGATGGCGGTGCTGGCGTACCTCGTCGCCTGGTCCCGGGCCCGACGCGACGCCCGCCGGCTGCGCCGAGCCGCCGGCGCTTCCACCACCTCCGCCACGTCGAGCACCGCCGCTGCCGTCGGCGGCACCAGCCGCACCAGGGGTGCTGGTGGCGGCCTCACGGGCCTCGGCGGAACGAGCAACGGCGCCGCGGGGGGTGGCGAGGACGAGGGGAACAGCCCGTTCCGGCTCGCCGACGTCGGCCCGGCCGGTCCGTCCGCGGCCGCGCTGCGCGTCCCGTGGCGGCCCGTCGCGCTCGGCGGTGCCATCATGCTGGCGCTCGGCGGCTGGTGGTGGGTGGTCAACGTCGTACGCTGGGGAGCCTTCCAGCCGGAGACCCCCGGCTTCCCGCTCGGCCAGTACCTCGGCGACGACTGGGGTGCCTACACCGAACTGCTCATCAACGGGACGATCCTGCGCTGGTGGGGCTCGTTCGGCTGGTTCGAGGTCAATCTGACGACCGTCCCGGTGCGCACCGGGACCGCCCTGGTCATCACCTTCTTCGCGCTGGCACTGATCCGGGCCCGCAGCGGGCGCATCCGCGTGGACCTGCTGTTCCTGCTGTGGGTCACCTGGGGCCTGTTCGGGCTGATGACGCTGCAGTCGGCGAAGAACTTCGACAAGTACCTCCACGTCAGCGGCATCTCCGGGCGCTACCTGTACGCCGGGCTCGCCTCGCTCGCGATCGGGGTCGGGATGGGCGCGGCCACCACCGGTCGCTACCTGTCGCGGCTGATGCCCCTGCTGTTCCTGGCCGGTGCCGTCACCATGCAGGTCTGGTCGGTCATGATGGTGTTCCCGCGCTTCTGGCGGCCCGCCGGCGGCGATCTCGGGGACGCCTGGACCGACATGGCCGCGTGGTCCCCCTGGCCCGAATCCGCGCTGGTGACGATGGCCGTCGCGGTATGCGTGCTCGCCGTGGCGACCCTGGGCGTCTGCCTGTGGGTGCTCGTCGTCGGCGACGGTGAGCGCCGCCCGCCGCGGCGCGGTCGGCGTGCCGTCCGTGCCGCGGGCCCACAGCCGGGCGGCCTGCCGCGCGCGGACGCCGACCCGCCGGCGCGGACGCGACTCGACCCGCCGACACACGCCTCGTCGGGCGACCGTCCCGGCCAGCTCCGGAAGGCTCCGCTGGGGTCCGGCCGCCCGCGGCGGCGGGAGGCGGGCGCGCGGCGTGACGCGTCCCGCGGCACGGGCGGATCCGCCGATCTGCGTCCGATCGCCAGTCTCGGCGGCGGTACCGCCACGGACCCGGCGGAGTAGCGAACGGCGACATTGCGTCGATATCCACGGCGCAGCATGCGCACTCCCGCGCGTGGCGGCAGACTTACCTCGATCCTGGACCCGGGCGGTTGACCGCGAGGCCGCCAGCCGCCGGGGCCGTCGCACCATGAGATGGTGATCGTGCGTCCGGTGTCCGCCTGGTCGACCGTCTCAGCTCGGGGGGAATCGTGCGCCGCAAGCGGGAGACGGGCAGGGCGCGGGCGATGACGCCCCCGCCCACCTCGCCGCCCGCCCCCCAGCCGGATCCGCCTGCCGATCCGAGCATCGCGTCCGCCGACTCGGCCGGCTCCACCGACTCCGCTGCCGGCCTCCTGTCCACCGCGAGGCCCAACCCGTCCGGCGCGCCCGAGGCGACCGGCTCGGCCTCCTCGGACCCCGCGGCCGCGGGTGTCGGCTCCGGGTCGGCCGGAGCCGCGCCAGGCATCATCGGGCCCGCGCCCACCGGGGCGGCCGGCGTGGCGCAGGTCGTCGCCCAGGTCGCCGCGGGCGTGGTACCAGCACCGCCGGGGCCCGTGGAGCCCGGGGCCGGCGGCGGGGAGCCGTCGGCGGCCAGCAGCGGTGGGGAGCCGTCGGGTGCCGGCGGCACCACCGCCCGGGTGACCTCACCGCCCTGGGCGGGCCGTTCTCGTCCGGGTGGGCCCACCACCCCGGTCGGGTGGTCGGGATCGACGGGCGGTACCCGGCCCGGCGGTACCGGGCCCGGCGGGCCCATCGCCCCGCTCGAACGCGACGATCCGATCGACCTCGACCGGGTCGAGTTGCTGGGCCGGCTCGGCGAGGGCGGCATGGGCACCGTCTTCCTCGGCCGGGGCCGGCCGAACGCACCCGGGTACGCGGGCCGACTCGTCGCGGCCAAGGTCATCCGGCCGGATCTGGCGCGGGTGTCCGAGTTCCGGGCCCGGTTTCGGCGGGAGGCGGACATCGCCCGCCGTGTCGCCCGGTTCTGCACGGCCGAGGTCCTCGATGTCGTCGACCCGCCCGACGGCCTGCCCTACCTGGTCACCGAGTACATTGACGGACTCACCCTCGCCCAGAGCGTGGCCACGGAGGGCCCGCTGCGCTCGGCCGACCTGGAACGCCTGGCGGTGAGCGTCGCGGCGGCGCTGACCTCCATCCACGGCGCGGGCATGGTGCACCGGGACCTCAAGCCGTCGAACGTGCTGCTGTCGTCCCTCGGTCCCCGGGTGATCGACTTCGGGATCGCGCGGGCACTGGACGCCCAGACGATGCTCAGCCAGGAGATCCAGAGGATCGGGACGCCGGCGTTCATGGCCCCCGAGCAGGCCAACGGCGAGCCGGTCACGGCGGCTGCGGATGTGTTCGCCTGGGGCGGGCTCGTCACCTACGCGGGCACCGGTTCGTTCCCGTTCGGTGACGGCCCGACGCCGGTGCAGCTTTACCGGGTCGTGCACCGGGAGCCGCTGCTCGACGGGCTGGATCCGGCGCTGCGCCCGATCGTCGAGGAGGCGATGCGCAAGGACCCGGCCGCCCGGCCGAGCGCGCAGGAGCTGTTCCTGCGGCTGGTGGGGATGGGGCCGTCGACGCATCCCGATCCGGATCTCACCCGCGTCCTGCACTCGTCGGTCCCGATCGCGACGCCACCTCAGCGCACCGACACCGGCGCAGGGCCGAGCGACCCGGGTAGACCCGGGCGGGCCGCGTCCACCGGTGCCGCCCCGGCTCCCGGGGATCGCGCCAGCGGAACCCCACGCCCGCACGCGCGGGCGTGGCCCGGCCCGGACGCCGGTCAGGCAGCCGTCCAGTCCGGGCCCGGCGCCGCCGGGCGACCCCACACCGGCGGCACCGGTTCCAGCCCAGATCACGGCAGTGGCTCAGGTGACGTCGATGGTGTGGGCGGCGGATACGCCACGCGCACCGGCCCCCGACCCAGCGCCGGCGCCGGCGCCGGCCAGGCGAGCGGCACCGGCCGCGAGGTCGCCCACGACGCGGCTGGACCCGCGGCCTGGCCGGATTCCGCCGGCAGCGCCGGATTCGCCGATCCCACGCGATCCGCCGAGTCAGCACGATCCGTCCACTCCGCCCACTCCGCCCGAATCGCCGACTCGGCCAGGTTCACCGACTCCGCGGGAATCGCCGGCTCAGAGAGGTTCGCCGACTCACCGAGGCTCGCCCATCCCGCCGGGCCCGCCGATCGCACCGGCTTCGCCGATCCCGCCGGGTTCGCCATGCCCGGCACGCTGGGCGCCGCCGCCGGGGGCGATGGCTCCGGGGGAACCGCGGTGGGCGTCGGACCCGCCCCGACTGAACCAGCGACGCGACCACACCGGCGGTGGAGCCGGCGGCGTGTCGCGCTGCTCGCCGCCCCGGTGCTCGCGGTGCTGCTCATCACCGCGCTCGTCCCACTCGCGCTGACGTCCGGTGGCGACGTGCGACCCAGCCGGCAGGAGACGGCGGCGCGAGTGGCACTCGCCGCGGAGGCGGTGCGCAACTCCGACGCCGACCTGGCCGCCCGGCTGTCGCTGGCCGCCTACCGGATCAGCCCGGTGCGCGAGGCACGGGCCGCGCTGCGCACGTCGTTCGCGTCGGCGACGGCGACTGTGCTGCCCGGCCATACCGCGTCCGCGCTCGGTGTCGACATCAGCCCGAACGGCCGGCTGCTCGCCTCCACCGGTGCCGACGACCTCGTTGCGCTGTGGAGCATCGCCGACCGCGCGCATCCGGAGCGGCTCGCGACCCTCAACGCGCACCACTCCTGGGTCCTCGACGCCGCGTTCAGCCCGGACAACCGGCTGCTGGCGACGGTCAGCTACGACCGGTCGGCCATCCTGTGGGACGTCAGCGATCCGCGCCACCCCGTCCAGCTGTCTGTCATCCTCGGCCATGACGGCTGGGTGCTCGACGCCGCGTTCAGCCCGGACGGCCGGATCCTCGCCACCTCCGGCTACGACAACACGGCGCGGTTGTGGGACGTCACCGATCCGCGCCGTCCCCGCGAGCTGTCGGTGCTCGACCGGCACACCAGCTGGGTCAACGAGGTCGCCTTCAGCCCCGACGGACGTCTGCTGGCAACCGCCAGCGCGGATCGCACCGCTCGGCTGTGGGACGTCGCCGATCCACGTCACCCGCGTCCGCTCGCCGCCATCACAGCGCACACGGACTACGTCTGGACGGTGGCGTTCAGCCCGGACGGTCGGCGGCTGGCCACCGGCGGGTACGACGGCACGGCACGGCTGTGGGACATCGCCGATCCGTCCCGCCCCAAGGCCGTGGCATCGTTCCCCGCTGACGAGAAGTGGGTCTTCGACCTGGCCTTCAGCCCGGACGGCCGGACGCTGGCCACCGCCGGCTGGGACACGACCGTGCACCTGTGGGACGTCAGCGGCCCCGGCCGCCCACCGTCCATCGGCACGATCAACGGGCACGGCGACTGGATCCAGGCCGTCGACTGGACACCGGACGGCTCCGGCATCGCCACCGCGAGTGACGACTACACCGTCCGGATCAGCCGCGTCGACGACGCCAGCCTGATCGCCGCCGCCTGCGCCGACCCGTCGAAGGAGATCAGTGCCGCGGAGTGGCGGCGTTACATCTCGGACGTCCCATACCAGCCCGTCTGCTAGCGCACCCCCTGGCGCCCACTCGTCTGTCGGGGGCCGGAGCCTCCCGGCGAGGTCGAGTCCAGCACCGTACCCCGCGCGAGCGGGCGGGACGTGTTCCCGTCGACCCAGGGCTCCCGTCCAGGGCTCACGACCGCCTTGTCCACAGCCCGGCGGGCCTGCCTCAACTATCCACAGATTCAAACATGCGTTCGACAGTCCGAGGTTCCCGCCCTACTTTCGGTCCATGGTCATTCACGCGCCGAGCGGCGAGAGTTCCAGCCCCACAGCGCATCCTCCCGACCCACCCGAACCCCTCGATCCGTGCGACCTTCTCGGTCCCCCCGAACCACCCGGCGGGGGCCTGCCCAGGCCGTCCGCGCCCGATTCGCGTGCGGGGGATATGGCGAGCCGGTTGGCGGTGATCTGCGAACAGATCGAGGGCCTGCTCACCGACGCCGCCTGGAAACTGTCCGACGGCGACCTCGACGCGCTGCTGGAGGGTATCGGCCGGCTGGGCGGGCCGGTGGCCGCCGTCAACAACCGGTTGATCACCGAGGCTGTCGACCGGAATCTGGCTCCCCGCCTCGGGGCCACCGACATCGGCAGTCTTCTTCGCGACCGGCTGGCCCTGACCGGCCGCGAGGCCCGGCGGCAGGTCTCGCTGGCCCAGGCCGTCGCCGACGGCCCCTGCCAGGCCACCGGGGAGGCACTCGCCGACGGAGAGATCACCGTCGAGCACGCGCATGTCATCCGCGCCGCCCTCGCCGCCCTTCCGAAGGACGTCACCCCCGACGAGCGGACCCGCGCCGAACAGACCCTGCTTCACAACGCCCGAGCCTTCGATGCCTACGCGCTGGTCAAACTCGCCGCCCGTATCCGCGAGCACCTCACCCGCGTCGACACGTCCCCCGGCGGCGATCCGGACGCTGACAACCATCGCGGCCGCCCCGGCGACCCCTCGGACGACGACAACCCCAGTTCCCCCGGCAGCCACGCCAAGGGCGACGACGGCGGGGGCGACAACCAGAGCGACGCCTCGGCCGAGGCGGACACCGACACCGACACCGGCACCGACGGCAACGGGACGTGCGGACTGGGACACGGCGACGAGGACCAACGGCCCTCCCCCGACCCCGCCGCCATCCGCCGGCTCTCCCTCATCGACACGCCTGAGGGCACCACCCTGGTCAGTGGGGAGCTCGACGCGGAGGGCGCCGCGCTCCTGCGCACCGCCCTCGACCGGCTCTCCGCACCCCGCCCCGCCGCGGACGGCACCCCCGACGTCCGCAGCCCCGCCCGCCGCCGCGCCGACGCACTGATCGAACTCGTCGCCCGAGCCCTGACCGCCGCCGCCGTACCCACCAGCGGAGGCGTCCGCCCTCACCTCAGCGTCCACGTCTCCTGGGAGACCCTGGTCACGAGCGGCCTCGACGCCGCCATCACCGACTGGGGGCTTCCCCTCCCCCGCGGAGTCCTCACCCGGCTCTCCTGCGACGCCGAGATCAGCAGAATCATCCTCGACGCCCACGGCGTGCCTCTCGACATCGGACAATCCAGCCGCGTCGTCCCGTCGCAACTACGCCGCGCTCTCACCGCGCGCGACCATGGGTGCACCTATCCCGGATGCGACACCCCACCGCAGTGGTGTGACGCGCACCATATTCGGCACTGGACGCACGGAGGTCCGACGGCCCTCCCCAACCTCGTCCTCCTCTGCGGTCCGCACCACCGCCAGGTCCACCACGACAAGTGGCAGATCACCGTGGAGGACGATGGCCACCCCTCCTACATCCCGCCCCCGCACATCGACCCCCACCGGCGCCCCCGCCGCAACCCCTACAGTCACCCCCCGCCCTCCTTCGGCATGCCATAGCCGAAGCGTCAACGAGGAATGGCTCGCGCGCGGCGAAACCGCTCCTCCAGCGCTCCACGGAGACCCGCGCACGGGGCAGATCAGCGGACCTGACGGGCAAGGGCAGGCACCGCCCGCAGGCGCGGGGCGGGGCGGTCGCCAGTGGTCGCACGCCAGTGGTCGCACGCCGCTCACCCCAGCCACATGCCGGCAACCGCACGCCGCTCTGCCCGGCCGCACGCGGACAACCGCAGGCCACATACTCCGGCCACAAGTCGGCAGCCACAGGCCGCACACCCCGGCCACCTGCCGACAGCCGCATGCCAGGGCTGCGGACAGTAGCCGCATTCCGTCGCGTGCCAGGAGCGGCATGCGCGGGTAGCGGCGGAGACCGGCGCCCACGTCGCGACGACCTACGCCCACCACCTGGTGTCCGGTCCACCCGAACACCACACCCGCCCAGACCCATCCCAGCCTTACGCCGCACGCGGATGTTCAGCGGACCCCAGTGCCTGGGCGAGCAGCCATGCCACCCGGGCGCCCGGCACACCCGGAGTCATGGCCGTCTGGGCGTGTCCCGGCCAGGCAGTGAGGAGGACGAGCGGCGGCGCAGGGCGGGGAGGGCCTGGCCGCCGTCAGTGATGCGCGTCTGGACCCGGGTCAGGCGTTCCTGCCCGGCCGGGCCCAGGCGAGCTCGCAGCGCGGAGCCAGCGAGACGGGCGACCTGGGCGAGGCGCGGGGCGTCGGCGTCCACCGTGGCGCGGCCCCGGGTGGCTGACCGCTCCCGGTCGGCCTCGCGGCGGCGCGCTTCGGCAAGCTCCTGTTCGAGTTCGGCGATGCGGGCCAGTTGCTCCAGGTCGACCGCGGCGAGACGGCTGCGCTCGTCGTCCAGCCGGGACCACTCCCGCTGCCGGGCGCGGGCGACGGCCGCCGCGGAGTCCTGCAGCCGCAGCACATGCAGGTAGAGGTCGATGCGGTTGCGCTCCAGCCGGGACAACAACCGGTTCGACACCCAGGGGGTGAGCAGGTCCGCGATGCGGCGGGCCCACGGCGCTCGACGGTCGACAACGACTCCGAGGCCGAAGATCGGGGCGACCGTGAAGAAGCGCAGCTCCGGCTGGCCCGCGATGAAGTCCTCGATGGCGGTACGCACGCCGTTGCGCGGCCCGCCCTCGGTCAGCGCCCAGGCGAAGGCCCCCATCCCGCGGAAGCCGCCGCGCACCACCCCGGAGTTGTCGATCTCGACGCCGATGTCCCACGAGTGGGGCTGGCGGTCGTCCTCGGGGATCCGGTCGGGAGCGTAGTACTGGTCGCGCCGGCCGGCCGGCCAGCCGACGTCATGCAGGATCACCATCGGGAAGTAAGATCGGCCGAACCGCTCAACCGCCTCGGCGATGGCGCTCAGCTCGCCGCTCACCGTGGCGTAGTTGTGGTCACCGTCGATCAGGTAGGCGTCGGTCGGGGCATGGCCGTCCAGGGCCTGCGGGCTGTAGCCACGGATGACCTGAACATCGAGCCCGCCGCCCGAGGCCGGCTCCACTCCCGGCTCCGGGTCGACGACCAGCAGCCGGCCGCCCCCACCTCGACGGAGCAGATCGACGAGCAGCGAGGTGGTGACCCCGCTCTCCGAGCCGATCTCGGCCACGCTGCGGGCGCCCGACGCCTCGATCAACGGCACCCAGATCTCGCGAAGATCGGCCAGCGAGTGCAGCAGTAACGGGGCGAGCGTGGACGTGGCGGCCTCTTCAACCTCCACCGCGTGATCATCCTGGCGGACCAGCCCGCCGCCGACCACCGCACCGGGCGCGGGGTCGCCCACCGCCGGCCCGCTTGTCACCGACCCGCTCGGGGCGAATCCACCTGCGGCGGGACCCTCGGGTACCGGCGTGTTCACGGGCGCCGCCGCCTGGGCAGACGATCCGCTCGTCGCGGGGCCATCCGTCGCGGGCCCGCCGGAGACGGCGAGGTCAGCCGCGGCGGCGGCCGCCAACTCGGCGAAACTGTCCCGGACCTCGCCGTCCCGGGTGGAGCTGCCCCACGGCTCACCATCCCGAGCCGAGCCGCCCCGCCCATCACCATCCCGAGCCGAGCCGCCCCGCCCATCACCATCCCGGGCCGAGCTCTCCCACGGCTCCCCGTCTCGGGGGGAACTGCCCCATACCCCGCCTGGGCGGACTGTGCCGTCCCACGCCTTGCCCGCGTGGGCCTCGCTCTCCTGGGCCCTGGACTGGTCCTCGGGCTCCAGTCCGCTCCCGCTCGCGGCGCTGTCACGGCCGGGGGGAACGCTGGCCCCCCACGCGTCGGCCCCGAACCGCGAGCCGAAATCGACCCGCCCATCGCTGGCGCCAGGACCAAGCGGAGCGTCGGATTCACGCGAGGCGACGTCTATCGGACCAAGGGGCCCGGGAAAGACGACCCTCGTGGCGATGTCCTCACCGTCGCCTTGCTCGTCGCGGTCCGGACCGCCCACAGCCTGGGCAGGGTCGCCAGCGGTCTTCGCCGCACCGCGATCGGTCCGGTCCGTATCGCCGGACGGGTCCGTATCGCCGGACGGGTCCGTATCGGCCGCGGTCGGGCCACCGAAGCCGGCAACCGGACCGGGGTAGGCGGCGGAGGAGCCCCGCTGGACGGCGGCCTCCAGGTAGGAGGTTGTGTCCAGGCGGGTGGTCGTGTCCAGGCCCTCTCGCAGTGCGTCCTCAGCGGCGGCGCGGGCCGCGGCGACGGCGGCCGCGGCGGCGAACGGCCGGGCACCCGCCGTGCGGGTCGAGGGGTCCTCGTCCGGGCGGGGCGACGCAGCCGCCGGCCGACCCGTGCCGCTGCGGACCTCGAACGGGCCGCGCGCCATCGACTCGCCCCCCGAGCCGCCAGCCTGGTGGCTCTGGAAGGCGCCTCGCACGGGGAGACTCCCGCCGGGCTCGGTGGTGCCACGACCGTCCGGCGCGACACCCTCGGCGTCCGACCCATCACGATCAGCGACAGGGTCCGCCTCTTCGGTCACCGCAGCCCTCCCAGCTCCCGCCGGATCTTGCGGGCCGCCCGGACCGGCAACCCATCGCGGATCGCACCCTCGTCGGGCAGGGACAGCGGATCGCCCCGGATCCCCATCCAGCCGAAGGCCATCTCGACATCGAGAGCGTAGACCCCGGCCAGCTGTGGCTGCGAGGCCAGATCGATCGTGTAGATGAACTGCGGGTCGTCGCCGACGATCTCGACCAGGTTCGGCTGGAGAAGCCGCAGGCCAAGCAGGGCAAGCTGCTGGGCCGGGTCGTCCAGGGAGGTGATGGTCACCTTGTACGGCTCGGCCATGTTGTTCACGTGGAAGGAGATCGTCAGCCAGTCGAGCCGTAGCAGGCCGCGCCGGCCAGCCGGGTCGATGCGGACGCGCCGCGCTCCGACCGCCTCCAGGCTGAGCCGGACCAGGGACAGCCCGTCGCGGGCCGAGCGGGTGACCACGGTCTCCTTCGGCCCGTTGACGAAGTCGGCGCCGGTGTCGACGTACACCTCGACCGGTCCGGCGGCGGCCTCGGGCGAGACCTCCTCGGTCGGCACCCCGGCGGCGGCGGCGAGCCCGCTGATGACGGCCAGCGGGCGGTTGGCCACTCCGGCGACGCCGGCCGGCCAGTACAGCTCCCGCATGGAGATCCGGTCGATGTCCGCGGGCGTCAGGTACGGCATGCGGCGCACGAGCTCGGGCGGCAGCAGGCCCTCGGTGGCGTCCGAGCCGAAGTTGTCGTCGTGGGCCCAGGAGCCGAACGCGGCGGCTTCGGCGGCGGTCGGCCGGGCGACGAACCGGGTCAGCGTGCGCAGCCCGGCGCGCCGTGCACCGGCGGCGGCCAGCGACGGCATCGGCGTCTCCGAGCGGCGGTAGCGCAGCCACTCCCGCTGGAACGCCATGATGCCGTCCTGCACGGCGGCCCGCTGGGCGACCTGGGTGCGCGAGGTCCGGTCGATGCTGAGCACCGGGTTGCTCATCTCGTCGAAGGAGACGAGCGAGCCGACGTCGGGCATGCACAGCTGCTCGAGCACCTCGGGGCTGCGCATGAGCTGGCCCGCCATGGTCTCCGGCTGGCCGCCGGAGGCGACATAGCCCTCGAGCTCAAGGCCGTTGAGACGATGGGTCATCGCGGCCTGGTTCGTCGCCAGGTACAGGCCCAGAATCTCCAGCCTGCGGCCGGTGGAGGCGAGCAGCCGGGTCATCAGGACCTGGATCGTGCCGCCCCAGCCCAGGTCGCACAGGACGATCCGGCCCGTCTCGGGCAGCTGGCCGTCGAGGTAGCGCACGTAGCGCTCGCGCAGCCTGGTGGCGGTGAGCACGATCTCGCTGCGGATCCGCTCGTCCGAGCAGAGTGCCTCGAGTGTGTCGTCGAGCAGGCCTGGCACGTCCAGTCGGCGGTCGGCGAGCGCGGAGATGCCGGCGACGTTCTCCAGCCGGACGCCGAGCTGGCGCAGCAGCTGGCCGACGCTGGGCGCGTGCCGGCGGACGAGGAAGCTCTTCAGCTCGTCGGGGCTGCCCTCGAAGACGTTCGAAAGGGCACACACCTGCCGGGACGCCCACAGGGTGGAGGTGGTGACACCGATGTCCTCCCCCGGGTCGACGAGCAGCCGGGACAGGAAGTCGCCCTCGCGCATCAGGCAGTGGATGTGGTCGGCGCCGAAGTCCCGGGCCCGCTCGACCGCCCACTCACCGAAGCCGGCGAAGACCGGGCCGAACACGGTGGCCCCGGTCTCCCAGTACCGCCGCAGTCCGGCGGGCACGGCGGCGGCGTCGGCGCGGTGCAGCACCCGGGCCCGCAGCGCGGTCATGCCGTAGTCACCGTCGACGGGGTCGATCGGCAGGTCGTCGCTGGGGGCGTTGCGCAGGCCCTCCAGGTCGAGGGTCCTGCGCAGCGCACCGGCGTACTTGGGGTAGTGGATGGCGACGAACCCGTGCTCGCGGGCGCCCTCCACGTCGGCGACGGGATGGTCACCGAGATGGACGACCCGGGAGGGCTGCAGGTTGGACGCCGCCAGCATGTGCCGGAACAGTCCGTCGCTCTTCGACGTGCCCGCGTCGGACGAGGTGAAGATCCGGGTGAACTGGACGCCGGCGAGCTCCGGCCGGTTCAGCAGCCGCTCGAGCTGGCTCGCGGAGAAGTACGTGTCCGACAGCAGGTACACGGGTAGACCGAGCTTGGTCATGGCGAGCTCGGCGAGCTCCACCACCGCGAGGTCCGCCCGGCACAGCTCCCGCTCGACGGCGACCTCGGCGTCGAGCAGGTCCTGCACGCCGGCGGTGCCCGGCAGCGCGGGCAGCAGTGTCTGCCAGATCTCGTCGAGACGCACCTCGTACGTGCCGCGGGTGTCGTGGGCGTGCATCCGAGCGACGTGCTCGGCGTGCGTCCGCAGCCGGGCGAACTCGCCGGGGGAGACGCTCGCCGGCAGGTGCCCGGCGTCGGCGAGGCGGTGGCCGAGCAGCACGAACGCATGGGTGGGCTCGGGGACCATGCGCCACAGCAGGGTGTCGAAAACGTCGAGAGTCAGGGCCTGTGCCCCGCCCGACTCCAGATGCGACCACACTTCGCGTAGTCGGACGTCGGTGAACACGGCCGTCCTCTCCATGCGGCCGTCGGTGGCCGCCTCCGCCGGGTCGGCCCCGACGGCTCGCCAAACGCCGGGAATCCCGCGCGGCATCGGCCGGCCGAAGCCAGTTGGACGGGTCGATACTATGAACCCCGCTCCGGACGCCAACCACCGGACCATTGGTCAACACCGGAGCATCACGCCGGCGAACACACCATGACGCAGAGCATCCCGACTCGGGCAGGCCTCGAACCGAGGCGGCGTCACCCTGGAGTCGTGCGCACGGTAGCGTCACGATTGTGACGAGAAGCGGGCCGGGCCGTCACCGCGCACCACAGGCCGTTCACCGGCGGCGGGCCACCCGTCCCACCGGATCCGATTCAGCCGTGGTCACGGTAGCACCGATGGTAGCCAACGGAGCCGGCGAAGTCGGGACGGACCTGACTCGCGCCTCCCCCCGCCGGGCTCGCGGCGGTTCTCGGTACTGTCGCATCCCTGTTGTATCGAGAGTGACCTTGTCGGATCGAGTGAGGAGCGGACAGGTGCAGCTCCAGCCACGTGGCGCCCGCAGGCAGCGCCCCGATCCGCCCCATGGCGGGAGGAGCCGGCCGTGTCACGTCTGACCGACGCGGCGCTGCCGCCCGGGAACCCGGTGACGTCCGGCACAGCGCCGCAGCACACCCCGGCGCATTCCGCCGACGCGAGCCGGCTCGCCCGCCGCAGCCGCGCCCAGACGAAGGTGCGCTGGGAACTGCTGCGCAATCTCGTCCGCAAGGACCTGAAGGTCAAGTACAAGGGCTCGAGCCTTGGTTTCGCCTGGTCGCTGGCGAATCCGCTCCTGATCCTCGTCGTCTACACCTTCGTCTTCCAGATCGTGCTCAAGTCCCAGGTTCCGCGGTTCGGCATTTACCTGATGTCCGGACTGCTGATCTGGAACGCCTTCTCCGGAAGCGTCTCCGCGGCGTGTGGCAGCGTCGTCGCGAACGCCAATCTGGTCAAGAAGGTACGGTTCCCGCTCGCGGTGCTCCCCCTGTCGGCGGTCGGCTTCGCCGCGGTGCACTTCCTGCTCCAGCTGCTCGTGCTGTTCGTGGTGATCCTCATCCTCGGCTACAGCCTGCTGGGCCCGGAGCTGCTGCTCCTCGTGCCAGCCGGCGCCGTCGCCCTGACGTTCACCATCGCGCTGTCACTTCTGGTCAGCTCACTCAACGTGCGCTACCGCGACACCTCACACCTGCTGGACGTCGCGCTGCTTGCCTGGTTCTGGGTCAACCCGATGGTCTACGCCTTCGGGCTCATCCAGGACCGGCTCCACGAGTGGACCTGGGTGTATCTGCTGAACCCGATGGCGGTGGTGGTCGTCTCGTTCCAGCGCGCGATCTACGATCCGCCGCCGGGGAACCGAGCGGGGCCGACGACGGTCCTGGCCGACATGGGTTATCGGTTCTACCTGGAACATCTCGCCATAGCCGGGTTCATCTCGCTCGTCCTGCTGTGGGTCGGGCTGCACGTGTTCCGCACCATGCAGGCGGACTTCGCCGAGGATCTGTAAGCGGGCGCCTGGCGGGGTGCCGCGTGGTATCCCCGCTGCCAGCCCTCGGAGTCAGCGCGCCGGCCGTGGTGCGATCATGGCAGGACGCCCCCGGCGGTCAGCAAGGAGTTGCAGTGGCCCGACACTCGTCCGCGTACCAGCGCGGTTCGGCATTCCCGCCGTCGGGGCGGCGGTCCCCCAGCCCCCAGCCCGAGCCGGCGCGGGACGCCACCGACTCCCCCACGCACCCGGAAGCCGGCTCCGGGGCCTACCCGGGTGTCACCGATCCCCTGAGCTACCCGGGCGCCGGCGATCCTGCGACCTTTCCGGACGCCGCCAGTCCGCGGGCCTACCCGACCGCCGCCGATCCAGCGGCTTATCCCGCTGCCGCGGGGTCTCCCCACCCGGGCGCCGCGCGGTCTCCCGCTTACCCGGGTATCTCCGAGCCCTCCATGGATCACCCGAACGCGGCCGGCGGCCCGGCCTACCCGAGCGTCGCGGCGCCGAACCAGCCGGGCCGGTTCGGCGCCGCCGATGCCGTGGGGCCGGCCGGTGTGGCTCCGGGCGCGCCGGCGGTCATCCGGGCGGCCGGTATCAGCAAGCGGTTCGTGTCGGGCCGTAACCGCGCGACGAGCCTGAAGGAGCGCTTCGTCCGGCGCGGCGGCCCGGCGGGCGACGACTTCTGGGCCCTGCGTGACATCGACGCGACGATCGGACGCGGCCAGACGGTCGGCCTCGCCGGCGCGAACGGTTCCGGCAAGTCCACGCTGCTCAAGGTCCTCGCCGGGATCCTGCGCCCGACCAGCGGGGACGTCGAGGTGCACGGGCGAATCGCCTCACTGCTCGAGCTCGGCGCCGGGTTCAACGGGGAGCTCTCCGGGCGCGACAACGTCTACCTGAACGCCTCGCTGCTCGGGCTGTCCAAGCGGGAGATAGACCGCCTCTTCGACTCGATCGTCGACTTCGCCGAGCTGCGCCACAAGATCGACGACGACGTCAAGCACTACTCTTCCGGCCAGTACGTGCGCCTCGGGTTCGCCGTCGCCGTGCACGTCGACCCGGACGTGCTGCTCGTCGACGAGGTACTGGCCGTCGGCGACGAGGCGTTCCAGCGCAAGTGCCTCGCCAAGATCGCCGAGTTCCGGGCGCAGGGCCGCACGATCCTGTTCGTCACGCACTCCCTCGACCTCATCGAGAGCATGTGCGACCGGGTACTGGTCCTGGAGTCCGGCTCGCTGATCTTCGACGGGCAGCCGGCAGTCGGCACGAAGCTACTGCGCCAGAAGCTCGGCAGCCTGCCGGCCGAAGGCCCGGTCGACTGGCAGTACGCCACCGTCCGCCCCCAGTCGGTGAGCTTCAGCCCCGAGCCCGGCGGACTGTCGATGGTGCAGTACGACCCGGGCCAGCGGCTCACCGTCAGCGTCGAGCTGGACGTCACCGAGGGCGCGCCCGAAAACATCTACCTGCACACCTACATCGTCGGGCAGAGTGAGGTCCCCATCTGGATGATGGAGACGCCGGCCGGAGGGTTCGTTCTCGGCCCGGGTCGGCACACGGTGGACTTCTCCGTGCCGCACCTGCCCGAGCTGCTCGGCGCGTTCGCCATCAAGGTCCACGTGTCCGACGCCGCCACCGGTGCTCCGGTGACGACGAGGCGTTTCGACGAGCTGTTCGGCGTCACCGGCCCGCAGGCGGACGGACTTCTCAAGGTCGACTACGAGGCGAGGCTGCGCGCATGACGGATCAGGCGGGGATGACCGACCCGACTGCGGACCCGCCCCCGACAGCGGACCCGACAGCGACCCCGGCTGCGGACCCGACCCCGACAGCGACCCCGACCCCGACCCCGACAGCGGACGCGGCGTCGGCACAGAACTCGCCGCCAGCGCAGAGCGGGACGCCGGTCGCGACTGTGGTGATCGTCAACTGGAACGGTGCGCATCTGCTGCCGGCCTGCCTCGACGGCATCGCCAAGCAGGAGACGAGCTTCGCGTTCGAGACCTGGGTCGTCGACAACGCGTCGTCCGACGGGTCCCGGGAGCTGCTCGCCGAGCGCTACCCGTGGGTCCGGGTCGTGGCCTCGGAGCGCAACCTCGGTTTCGCCGGCGGCAACAACCTGGCGTTGCGCCAGGTCACCACCCCGTACGCGGTACTGGTCAACAACGACGCCATCCCCGAGCCGACCTGGCTCGCCGCGCTGCTCGCGCCCTTCGACGAGCCGGGCGGCCGGCATCTGGGCGCCACCACCGGCAAGGTCGTCTTCCTGCCGCGGTTCCTGCGGATCCGGCTGCACACGTCGACGTTCGTCCCCGGACCGCAGGACTCCCGCGAACTCGGCGTGCGCGTCTCGTCGGTCACGGTCGACGGCCGCGAGGCGCTGCGCGAGGTGCTGTGGGAGAAACTGACCTACGGCGCCGAGGGCCCGGCGAAGAACCCCTACTTCTGGACCCGCGGGGACGGCGAGCTGTGTGTGCCGATTCCCGACGGCGGCCCGGTCACGCTCGGCTTCACCTGGGCGGCGGAGTCCCGCAAGCAGGTCATCCTGAGCTGGGACGGCCCCACCGGCGCGGCGGACGGCGGTCGCGCTGAGCTCGCCGTCGGCCCCGAGTCGGCCACCGTGTCGCTCACCGTCGGCGGCGAGGCGCCGCGCGTCGACGTGATCAACAACGTGGGCGGCATCGTGCTGGCCGACGGCTACGGCGCCGACCGCGGCTACCAGCAGGTCGACACCGGCCAGTTCGACCAGTCGGAGGATGTCTTCACGGCGTGCGGCAACGGGATGGCGATGCGCTCGTCGCTCGGCCACGAGCTCGGCTGGTTCGACGACGCGTTCTTCCTCTACTACGAGGACACCGACCTGTCCTGGCGGATCCGGGCACGCGGCTACACGATCCGCTACGTTCCCGGCGCGGTGCTGCGGCACATCCACTCGGCGTCGAGTGTCGAGTGGTCGCCGCTGTTCGTGTTCCACACCGACCGCAACCGGCTGCTGATGCTCACCAAGGACGCGACGGCCACGCTCGCGCTGTCCGCGGTGCTGCGCTACCCGGTCACCACCGCGTCGATAGCGGTGCGCACGATGCGCCAGGCCTGGCGAGCCCGCAGCCGTCCGGCGGTCCGCCCGACCCTGTTGCGGCTGCGGGTCTGCGGGTCCTACCTGCGGCTGCTGCCCACGATGCTGCGCGCCCGCCGCCAGATCGGCGCCACGGCGGCGGAACGCCGCGGCAGCCTCCAGAGCTGGCTGGTCTCCCGATGAGCGAGGCAGGGGCGCCGGACGGCGCCGGACGGCCGGCGCGGGGGGTGCGGGCAGCCGTCTACAACCGGTTCTGGCACTCGATGGGCGGCGGGGAGCGCCACAACGGCATGATCGCCCAGGTGCTGGCGGGCGAAGGCGCCGACGTCGACATCCTCGGGCACTCCGAGGTCGACCTCGACCGGCTCGGCAGCCACCTCGGGCTCGATCTCGACGGCTGCCGCTACGTCCGGCTGCCCGACCGGGGCGAGGAGGCCATCGCCGCCCTGTCGGCGAGCTACGACCTGTTCGTCAACGGCTCGTACATGAGCCGGATCGCGCCGCAGTCCCGCCGCTCGGCGTACCTGTGCTTCTTCCCGACGCCGTTCGACCACGACATGGCGGCCTGGCGGAAGGCAGCGGTGCGCACCGCCGGTCCGCTGCTGCGCGGTGTCCGACCGGCGGTCAGCTTCGGCCAGGGCTGGTACCCGCCTGAGGGCGGCCGCCGCCGTCAGTGGACCTGGACGAACGGGTCGGGCATCCTCGCGGTCAGCCCGGGCGAGCGGCGCACGCTGCGCGCCGACATCGGCCGTCCCGGCGCGCCGTCCGGCACGTCGCTGCGCGTCCTCGACGCGGCCGGCGGGGTGCTCGCCAAGCTGGAGATCGGCCCGGACTTCGCGCCGTTCGAGGTGCCGTTGCCGCCGACGACCGACGGTACCGAGCTCACGCTGGTCAGCGACGCGTTCTCACCGGGCGAGGCGGACGTGCGCGAGCTCGGCGTCGCGGTGAGCCGGCCGCGGGTCACCGACGGCGACGAGGGGCCGATCGCCCGGCTGCCGCTGCGCTTCCCCTGGCTGCTGCGCGACCCCGCCGACCTCGCCTACCTTGACGGCTACGACGTCGTCATGGCGAACTCGCAGTTCACCCGTGGCTGGATCCGCCGGCTGTGGAAGCGCGACGCCGACCTGCTGTTCCCCCCGATCCAGGTGGACCGGCTGCATCCGGCACCGGTGCGGGAGAAGGCGGTCATCACCGTCGGGCGGTTCTTCGCGCCGGGCCTGGGGCACGCGAAGCGGCAGCTGGAGATGGTCCAGTGGTTCGCCGAGCTGTACCGCTCCGGTGACCTGCCCGGGTGGTCGATGCACGTCGTCGGCGGCTGTGAGGACTCGCAACTGCCCTACCTGGAGCAGGTCCGGGCGGCCGGCGCCGGGCTGCCGGTGCACCTGCATCCCAACGCGCCCCGCGCCGAGGTCGAGCGGCTGCTGTCGACGAGCTCGGTGTTCTGGTCGGCCACCGGCTACGGCGAGGACGACCGGCGCCGTCCCTGGACCGCCGAGCACTTCGGGATGACCACGGTGGAGGCGATGGCCGGCGGCTGTGTGCCCGTCGTCATCGACCGCGCCGGTCAGCGGGAGATCGTCCGCCACGGCGTCGACGGCTACCGGTGGACAGGCCCCGAGCAGGTCGCCTCGTTCACCCGGCGCCTCGCCGCCGAGGAGGGGCTGCGCGGCCGGCTCGCCGCGGCAGCGATCGAACGGGCGACGACCTTCTCCGACGCCGCCTTCGCCGACCAGTGGCGCGACATCGCCCTACGCCAGCGCCTCTACCAGGCGTGATGATGGCGGCCGGGACGCGTCCGGACACGGGCAGGGGCACGGGCACGGGGAGACGCGACGCGGGCTCGGACGTGGAACGCCGAGGCGGCCAATGAGGATCGTGCTCGACGGCACCCCCCTGCTCGGCCGCCGCACTGGCGTCGGCCGCTACACCGAGCACCTGCTCGCCAGCCTGGCCCGCCTCATCGCCGAGACCCGCGATGGCGGCACCACTGCCCAGGCCAGAATCGACACTGGCGCCGATGCGTCCGCTCGGGGGGTCGACGCACTCGGCCTGGGGATCGACGCGTCGTGGGAACTCGCCGCGACGGCGTTCACCTGGCGGGGGATGGACGCGCTCGCCGGTGCGCTGCCCGCGGGCGTGCGACCGGCAGGGTGGCGGGCGCCCGCACGGCTGTTGCAGGAGAGCTGGGTCCGCGGTGAGCATCCGCCGATCGAATGGCTGGTCGGGGCGGCCGATCTGGTGCACGGGACGAACTTCGTACTCCCGCCGATGCGCCGCGCCCGGGGCGTGCTGACCGTGCACGACCTTTCCTACCTGCGCACTCCCGACACGGTGAGCGCCACGTCAGCCCGCTACAGCGAGCTGGTGCCCCGCGGCCTGCGCCGGGCGTCCGCCGTGCTCACGCCGAGCCGCGCCGTCGCCGAGGAGGTGATCACGGCGTACCGACTCGACCCGGCTCGCGTCACCCCGACCCCGCTGGGCGTGGACGACGCCTGGTTCACCACTCCGGCGCCGACGGCGGCCTGGCGGCGGGCGAACGGTCTGCCCGAGCGGTATCTCCTGTTCGTCGGCTCAGTGGAGCCGCGCAAGAACCTGCCCGTCCTGCTGGAGGCGGTCCGCCGGTTGCACGCGTCGGACACCGACGCCCCGCCCCTGGTCCTCGTCGGCCCGCACGGCTGGGGGCCGGCCCTCGACCTCGCCGCGATGCCGTGCGGCAGCGTGATCACCGCCGGCTACCTCGACGCCGACCAGCTGCGCTCCACCGTGGCCGGGGCCAGCGTGCTGTGCTTCCCGTCGCGGTATGAAGGCTTTGGCCTACCGCCGCTGGAAGCTCTTGCCGCCGGTGTCCCCGTCGTCGCCGCCGACATCCCCACCGTCCGCGAGGTCACCGGAGCGCTCCTCGCCCCCGTTTCCGCGGCCGTTCACCCGCGCACTGGTGCTGGTGCCGGTCACGCTGGTGGCACTGGTGGCACTGGTGGCACTGGTGGCACTGGTGGCACTGGTGGCACTGGTGGGGCCGTTGGCGGTGGGGGTTTCGGTGGTGGCGGTACTGGCGCCGCGGGCAGCGTGGGCACCGTCGCGACAGGCAGTCCCGTCCGGCTCGTCCGGCAGGCCGGCAGCGCCTCCTCGTTCGCTGACGAACTCGCCGGGGCGATCGGCGAGTTGCTCGTCTCTCCCGGTGACACGGCCGTCGGCCGCCGCCATGCCCGCACGTTCACCTGGCGGCGCACCGCCGAGCGCACCGCCGCTGTCTACCAGCGCGTCGCCGAGACGCCCTAGCGCCACCGCGAGCAGCACCAGCCCGACCACCGCACAACCAGCCAGTGCCCCCAGTCCCAGCCGCGGTGATCCCGGCCCGGCGATCGACCAGGCCGCCAGGAGCCGGTCGGCCTCGTTGTACCGTCCGAGCGCGTGCTGCTTCCACGCCAGCTCCCGCGAGATCACCACCAGGGTGCTGCCGGCCAACCCCACCACCGCCGCCATCGTCGGCACTCCCCAGCGCCCCAGCGGCACCGCGTCCGCCGCCAACGCCACCAGCACCGCGAGCACGGGCACCATCGGCAGCAGGTACCGGGCGAACGGTGCCCCACCCGCGGCCATATAGCCCACCAGCGTCCCGAGCACGAGCACGCAGTGCCCGCCCACCATCAGCCACGCCACCCAGGCGGTTCCCGCCCCCGGAACCCGGCCCACCACCGATCCACCGGCCCGGTGCTGGGGCCGGCGCTGGCGCCATCCCGTCCGCAGCGCCGCGGCGAGCAGTCCCACGCAGGTCAGCACGCCCACGGCCACCTCGGTTCGCCGGGGCCACCCCGTCACCAGGGCCGGCCGTCCCAGCAGGCCTCGATACAGCTCCCACCACAGGTGACCGTCGCCGAGCAGCTGGCGCACCATGGGCCGTTGACCACCGACCGGGAACATCGTCGCGATCCGCCCAGACGCCGTCGGATCACCGTAAAGATGGTCGTTGCGGAGGTAGAACCAGCCAATGGCACCCATTGTCACCACCAGGGGTACACCCGCCGCCACGACTCCGACGCCCAGCCGCCGCCACCATCGCCCCGCCACGCCCAGCGCGGCCCCCACGCCGACGGCGGGCAGCACCACCGCGAGCGCCACCGCCCCGCTCGCCCGGCTGGCCGCCGCCGCAGCCGCCAGCACCGACACGGCGAGCACGGCCCGCCAGTCCGCCCCCCGCCGTATCAGCGCGGAGGCGGCCGCGAGCAGACCGGTGATCATGGCCATCGCCAGCACATCGTTGTAGACCTGCCCGGACGTTGTCACAACCAGGCCGATCACCGCGATGATCCCCGCCGCGCCCACCGCCACCGCGGGCCGGCGGGGCAGCAGTTCGCGGGCGAGTGCCGCCGTGGCGACAACGAGGCCCACACCGAAAAGCACGTTGAGCGCCCGGGCGGCCCGGAATCCGCCGCGCGGCCGATCGAGACCCGTCCCGATGCGCAGCGGCACCGATTCGGCCGCGTAGAACAGCGGCGGATGGTTCGCGGTGTAGATCAGGTCGAAGTTCGTCAGCGGTCGGTCGAGCCGCACCCCGCACAGCTCCCGGGCCCGCGTCTCGATCGCCGCCCGGGCCTGCGCCGAGGACGCGCGGCAGCCACTCGGCAACCCCGGCATGCCTGGCAGCCGCGAACGCATCGGCGTGTCGAGGGTGGGCAGCGATCCGTGCCCTATCTGAACGGCGTACGCGGTGTGCTCCGCCTCGTCGGCGCTGGTGAATGGTGGCACCACCGCCACCACCAGCAGTCCCAATGAGCTGAGGAGCACAGCCGCGCCCACGACGCCGGCCATCAGCCAGCGCCGCCCCGACGTGCCCCACGTCACCGGTCCCCCCGACCTTCCCCGCGCCCACCGGCACGGTCATCGGCTCGACAGGCCGATCGACCCACCTATCCGGCCGGCCGACGGCTCACGACCCGCACGAACGCGACCGCGCCCATCATCGCCGCCAGCCCAACCAGCCCAATCACCCCACCCAGATACCGATAGTCGAAGCCCGACGTGACGGCCGAGAGCACCAGCGTCGACCCTCCCGCACCTCCCGCCAACCAGAGCACCCGCCACACCTCGCCTGGCGCACGCTCGGCCGCGGTGTCCCCCTCGGCCACAACACCCGCTTCTCCGCCTCTTCTCACACCCGTCCCCGGGCCCACACCCACCTCGGTCCCCCGGCCCAGGCCCGCGTCCGCCCCCGGCCCCACCTCCGCCTCCGCCTCCGGGGTCGCGTCCACCGCGACGTTCGAGACTCCGGTTCCGTCCGCCTGACGTGGTGATCGTCGAGCTCGCAGCGCGCGGACGGCCGCGATCACGGCGGCGGTGAGCCCGGCGAGCAGCCCGAGGCCGACCATGGGCATCAGCGGATAGGACACCCGGGACCACTCGGCGAGCAGCCCGGACGGCCCGCGCACGGCGGTGGCCACGAAATAGCCGTCGTCGGCATGAGGATCGCTCGGTGGCAGCGCGTTCGACCGGTCGGTGGGCAGCTCCCAGGTGTCCGCCCGGGACGTTTTCGCCGTCTCATAGGGCACGGGCGAGAAATAGCCGGCGAGATACCGGGCAGACGAGGTGACGAGCATCCACGGCTGCTGCCGCACCACCTCGTGCGCGAACCGTCCGGCGAGCTCCTCACGACCAGGCGGGATATGCCGATGCCCCTGCCGCAACGGCGAGTCCGCGGGCCAGAGGTAGCGCACCGGCGCGCCCCGCTGACCGACCGGCCGCGGGTCACACAGCGACCGAAGACCGGCCGCGGTGACATCCGCGCAGTCCGCGAACGGCGCGACCCGTCCGTACAGAAAGAATCCCGAATGCGCCGACACGGCGAAGCCTTCGCCCGCGGCGGCGCTCCATCCCGCGTACGCCCCGACAGGCATCGCCGCGCCCACCACGAACGCCATCACCGGCGCCACGCGCCGAACGCGCACCCGCCGCACGCGCACCCGCCGCCACGCCCTCTGCCGCATACCTGTCCGCGATACACCTGTCCGCGGAACATCTACCCGCGAAACATCTACCCGCGGCATGTCCGCCCCCGTGACAGTCGGCGCCGGAAGGTCAGCCCCCGAGAGGTTTCGCCCCGAGATATCTGCCCGCCACGGGCGCGGCGAGCGGCGAGCGGCGTCGACGATCAGGGTGACCAGCGCGACCGCGAGTGGCCCATACCCGACGGTCCGGACGCACAACGCCGCCCCCAGCAGCAGGCCGGCCAGCGCCGCCGCCCGCGGCCCCGCGCGGTTCGGCCAGGCCAGGAGGGCTACCCCGGCCGTTGTGAGCACCCCGAACAGCGAGTCGGCCAGCACGAACTGACCCAGGTCCAGTATCCAGGGGGCGAGCAGCGCAGGCGTGGCGGCGAGCGCGGCGAGCCACGGTCGGCGCACAGCCCGCACCGCCACCGCGTAAAGCCCGCCGGCGACGACCAGGGTGAGCACATGCTGAACGATCACGACCCGGGTGATGTGCTCCGGCCCGTCCAGCAACCGCAGGAAGATCGGGTAACCGGACGGCCGCCAGTCTCCCGGCCACAGGCCACGCCATGCCTGATCGAGGTAGGCCCCGGAATCCCCGAGATACATCAGCGCCGGCGGATACGCGACCAGCACCAGGATCCGCCCCACCGCTCCCAGCAGCGCCAGCACACCGAAGACCGCATGCCGCCGCACGAGCCGTCGCATCCGCCTGGCTGGCCGCGCCGAGCCGGAGTCGGGCGCCGGCGTGATGGTGACCTCGGGACGGTCGGCGATCGCCACCGGCTGGCCGGTGCGCTCGCGACGCACGGCGCTGCCCTCATCTCCGGGAGAACCTCCGCCACCGCGCATCGCTCGCCAGTGTCGCAGGCACCCCTCCTGCCACCCTCCGGGGGGCCACCGGCATCGGCCACGTGATCTTCAGGGTCCGCCGGGGTGGTTCGGCGGCGTCCCCGCGGCGGCGGCGGACGCCACCGTACGCACATCGCATTCCGCTTTCCGCGATCTGACAAGTACCCGTACTTCTTCATGGTGGCCGTTCTTGACAGCCTCGGAAGTCCCGGCGAACCTTGGAGAAGGATCCGCACCATGACGATTCTCAGCGAGATCCCGTTTTCGCACGCCAGCCGCGGCTTCGCCTGCCAAAGAAATGGACTTGGCGCGCCTTATAGCAGGGAAGGGGATCGCCGACCACCCGCTCCCGTCGGCCTGGAGCAGGGCGCGAGCACTTTCGCCGACCTCGCCGACACAGAATCGGCGGGCCACGGACCGAGTGTCGCTTCCGAGGGCCCGGTCTCTGGTCGGCACGTTCAGGGGCATGCGCGCGCGGACGGCATCGATCGACCCGACCAGCCCCAGCAGGGAGACCCATGACGCTGGCACCGTTCCTCACCGTGCCCGGCATGCGCCCCGCCGGCGTCGCCGCCGTCCTCGTCGGCCACTGGCATCTGTCCTCCAGGCGAGGGCACCACTGCGCTCGATACCGTCATCCGACGACTGAGCGCGCCCACGTCGCCGGCCGGAATTCTCTCCGCGACGGCTTTTCTGGACACGGCTGGCACCACCGCACTCGTCTATGCCGGATGCCCGGACACCACGACGCTGGGGGCGGTGCGGAGCGTGTTGACGGAGGCGACGCCGATGGCCGCCGGTCACCCCCCTGAACGCAGTGCTGAACGGCTTACCCCGCCACGGGGAGGACCGCTGAGCTCAACCCTGCGATCTACATAATCCCAGGTTTCCCCATGAACTGTTGTCAACATGAACTATAGACAGGCGTCGCATCAACCGCACCCGTTGACCGGCCTCATCCGAGGTGGGTCTCCGTCGCGGGAGCCGGGCGCGGCTCGGCGATACGCTGACCAGGTGGGCGAGCAGGGCGACGGCGCATTGGGGGTCGTCGCCGGGCTGGTGCGGTCGGCCTTTCTCGTCAACGCGGTCTACGCCGAGTCCGCCCGGGAGCACGGGCTCACCGCGCAGCAGGGTCAACTACTGTGCGTGCTGATGGCTCGGCCCTATGGCATGAGCGAACTGGGCGGCGTACTGGGGCTGGCCAAGTCGAGCGTGACGGGCCTGGTTGACCGCTGCGAGCGCATCAACCTGGTCTGGCGCGGCCCCTCCGCGGAGGACTCGCGCGCGGTGCGGGTGTATCTCACCGTGCGGGGCGAGCGGCTCGCGGCGACGTTCTACGCGGAGACGTGCCGGCGCATCGAGCGCCTGTCCGCCGGCCTCGGCGACGCCGACCGGCGGCTTCTCGCCGACCTGCTCGGCCGGATCGTCCTGGACAACCAGGTACCGGCGGTATTCCTGGAGCTGGACGACGAGGCCACCCGGGGCCGCGCCCGCTGAGCCGGGCCGGGCCGGGCCGGGCCGGCGGCGCCGGGCACGACCTTGCGGTTCGTACCACGAACCATTATAGTTCGTGGAACGAACTCTGAGCTGGCGGCGTCGATCCCGCTCCCCGCCGGTATCCCGATGGATACTTCTGCCCCATCGCCAGCGTCGGCATCATCAGACGACCCGTGGGAGAGAAACCAACACATGGCTGTACAGGATGTTGTCTTTGGTTTCGGCGCGCTCACCGATATCGGCAGCACGGCCGAACTCCTGCGCACCACCCAGCAGGCGGACCGCGACGGGCTGGACATCTTTTCGTTCTCGGATCACCCCTATGTCGGCGACCGAGTGGACGCCTATGCAGCCATCGGGTTCGTGCTCGGTGGCACCCGGCAGATCGCGGGGCTCGCGAACGTCACCAACATTCCGTCCCGGCCCGCCGCCCTGCTGGCCCGATCCGTGACGTCGCTGTCGGCCCTGTCCGGCGGCCGCGTCGTGCTTGGCGCCGGCGCCGGCGGGCTGTGGGATCGCATCTCGGACCTGGGGGTGGCGCGGCTGACTCCCGCGGAGGCGGTGGAGGCCTTCGAGGAGGCCATCGTCGTGGTGCGCGCGCTGTCCGGCGGCGGTCCGCCGGTGACCCACGAGGGCCGGCACTACCGGGTGCGCCAGATCGAGCCGGCGCCGGTCCCCGCGCCCCCGGTGTGGACGGGCTCGGTCGGCCCCCGGTCGCTGGCGGCGACCGGTCGGGTCGCCGACGGCTGGATTCCCGGCCACGCGTCGGACTGGCTCAGCGATCGATTCCGGCAGTCGCGACCGGTCATCGATGCCGCCGCGATCGCCGCCGGCCGCGACCCGGCCGCGATCAGAACCGTCTACAACCTGCCCGGACGCATCACCGACCAGCCGCTGCGCGCCACCCGGGACGATGCGGGCCGCTGGGCAGGCGGATCGCCCGACCAGTGGATCGAGGAGCTGACCGGCGCCGTGCTGGAGCACGGCGCGACCGGCTTCATCCTGTTCGCCCCCACCGGCGGCGCGCCGGACGCCACGTCCATCGCCCGTTGGGCCCAGGAGATCGCTCCCGCGGTCCGCGAGGCGACCGCCAAGAACAGGGGCTGACGACTGAGCACGGGCTGTCCGGGGTTGATGATCCCTCAGCCGCGCAGAGCGGCGCCGCCGGCGGCGAAGGCCGCGTGCAGCGCGTCCTCCCAGGCGCGCGGCAGGGGCAGGCCGGCGTCGGCCCAGGAGCGAGAGGACAGCACCGAGTACGCGGGGCGGGCGGCCGGGCGGGGGAAGGCGTCGGTGGTGGTGGGGCTCACGATCGCCGGGTCGAGGCCGAGCTCGGTCATGATCTGGCGGGCGAGGCCGTACCAGGTCGTCTCGCCGGTGTTCGTGCAGTGGTAGATGCCCGGCGGTACCGAGGACGGCCGGGCGGACGCGGCGGCGGCCAGGTCGAGCAGGGCGGCGGCGAGGTCGGCGGACCAGGTCGGCGAGCCGGTCTGGTCATCGACGACGGACACGGCGCCGCGCTCGCGGGCCAGGCGGGCCATCGTCTTGACGAAGTTGCCGCCGGTCTCGCCGTAGACCCAGGCGGTGCGCACGATGTACGACGCTGACGGCAGCAGGGCGCGGATGGCCTGCTCGCCGGCGAGCTTGGTGCGGCCGTAGGCGCTGGCCGGGGCCGGCTCGTCGTCGGTCTCGTAGGGCTTGGTCGCCCGGCCGTCGAAGACGTAGTCGGTGGAGACGTGCACGAGGATGGCGCCCACCTCGGCGCAGACGGCGGCGAGGTGCCCGGGACCGGCGGCGTTCGCGGCGTAGGCCCCGGCCTCGTCCGACTCGGCGCCGTCCACGTCCGTCCAGGCCGCGGTGTTGACGACGACGAGACCGCCCTGCACCTTCGCCGGGCGGGCCTGGTCACGAAGCACCGCGCGCACCCGTGCCGGATCGGTGATGTCGAGCTCGGCACGGCCGAGCCCCGCCCAGGCCAGCACCGGCGAGCCCGGATCGGCCAGCCGGGTCTCGAGCAGGCGGCACAGGTCGGCACCAAGCTGTCCGGCGGCGCCGGTCACGAGAACACGCACGCCCCCGAGTCTTCCAGACGCACCCGTCCGCGCCGCGGCACCGTCACCTCGCCACCCCGTCTCGGCCACGAGGTCACGGCGGGCGGTCAGTAGGTGCAGCCCGTGGTGAGCTGGGTGGCCGTGGTCGTGGGATTCGGGGCGCTCGTCGACGTGCCCGCCCCGCTGCCCGGCATAGCGCCTGTGCCCGGGGCGGCGTCCGGGGTCGTGCCGCCGGCGACGCCGGTGCCGGCCTCGCCGCCCCCCGTCGCGCCGTCGGTACCAGCCGTCGAGGTCGAGACGGGGGTGACGATCGAGTCCACCGTGAAGGCGGTACCGAGCACGAGACGGACGCGGCCGGCCGGCACGCCGGAGTCGGGCTGCATCCGGCTGCCGGGCACGGCGATCAGCAATGTGCGGGCCGCGGCCTCGTCGCCCGGGTGGTAGCGCACCTGGGTCGTGCGCTGCGACGCGCCGGACCAGGTCCGCGGACTGCCGACCTGGAAGCCCGCGCTGGTCAGCCGGGTCGCCGCCGACGAGGCCAGGCCCCTCACCCCGGCCCCGTTGTAGACGTCCACCCGAACCCGCGCGGCGGGCAGGGCGGTGGGTGACGCCGACGGACTCGCGGCCGAGGGCGTGCTGGCGCGCCCGGGCCGGCCGCGCAGCGGGGCGAGGAACTTCTCCAGCTCGATCGGGCTGTAGAGCTGGACGGCGCCGAAGCGGGGCAGCTCCCCGATCGCGTTGGCGCCCTCGGCGGGAGTCGGCGTGTGCACCGGGATCGTCTCGAAGCGGATCTGGTCGGCGGACATGCCGCGCAGCCGCGTCGCGAGCGCGCGCAGGTCGTTGATGCTGGTGCCGTCGTCGACGGTGAGCGCCTTCGTCGCGGCGTGCAGCAGGCTCTCCAGTTTGATCGGATTGGCGAGCACCCCGCTGGACGTCGCCCGGGTGAACACCGCGCCGATGAACTGCTGCTGGCGGCGGATGCGGTCGAAGTCGTTGTCGGGCAGGCCGTGACGCTGGCGGACGAAGGCGAGCGCCTGCTCACCGGAGAGCGTGTTCTGGCCGACGTGGCCGCGCCACTGCGACCACGGGTCATAGAGGTTGGAGCGGGAGCCGTTCGCCAGCGCCTTCACGCAGACGGTCACGCCACCGAGCGCGTCGGTCATCGCCTTGAAGCCGGCCAGGTCGATCGAGACGTAATGATCGATCCTGATGTCGGTGAGGTCCTCGATCGTCCTGATCAGCAGACTGGGACCGCCGAGGGTGATCGCAGAGTTGATCTTGCCGCGGCCGTGGCCGGGGATGCGCACCAGGGTGTCACGGGGGAAGGAGACCATCGTCGTGGTGCCGTCGGCGTCGAGGTGGGCGAGCATGGTCGTGTCGGACCGTTCGTCGCTGACGGCGCCGCCGCGCTGGTACTCGTTCCCGGTGCCGGCCCGGCTGTCCGAGCCGGCCAGCAGGTAGTTGCGGTTGCCGGCGGCCGCGTCGGCCGGGCGGTCGTCGCCCAGCCCGAGCCGGATGCGGTGGATCTGCGCGCCGAAGTACTGGTAGGCGGTCCAACCGCCCACCGTGGTCAGCAGGACCAGGGCCGACAGGCCGGCCGCGAGCACCAGCGTCAGCCGGCCAAGCGTGGAGCGCTCCCGGCGGGGGGCGAACTCCGCCTTCCCGGCGGTCGCGGAGCCCGAGGGCCGCGGCGGCGCATCGGTCACCGTGTCCCCCTCCCAGGCGGCCGGCGGTTTCACCCGAGTCGTGAACGATCAACCGGGCTATACGCATTCCGGCCCGCTGGCCGTCGCGAACCCTTCGGCTACTCAACGTACCCGTATCGAGTGGCGTGTACCCGTCAACGACCCGGTGGCGTAGGAAAGACGGGCGGGTGAGGCGGATGTCCTCCGTTACTTTCGGATAAAAAGGGGCCGGCAGCTGTCGATGACGGGCGCCACACCTGTCGTTACTTTCGGTCAGTTCAGCGCGACGCGATAGGGTCACGGATCATGAAGGCCCTCGTCCTCGCCGGTGGCTCGGGAACCCGTCTGCGGCCGATCACGCACACGTCCGCGAAGCAGCTCGTCCCGGTGGCGAACAAACCGGTGCTGTTCTACGGCCTGGAGGCCATCCGCGACGCCGGCATCCTCGACGTCGGCATCATCGTCGGCGAGACGGCCGCGGAGATCGAGAACGCCGTCGGGGACGGCTCGGCGTTCGGGATCCGCGTCACCTACATCCAGCAGGAGGCTCCGCTCGGCCTCGCGCACGCGGTGCTGATCGCCCGGGACTTCCTCGCCGACGAGCCGTTCGTCATGTATCTCGGGGACAACCTGATCATCGGCGGCGTCGCGAGCTTCGTGGAGGAGTTCCGCCGCACCACGCCCGACGCCCTCATCCTGCTGACGAAGGTGGACAACCCGTCCGCCTTCGGCGTCGCCGAGCTCGGTGCCGAGGGGCGGATCATCCGCCTGGTCGAGAAGCCGCAGGACCCGCCGAGCGACCTCGCGCTGGTCGGCGTCTACATGTTCGGCACGGCGGTGCACGAGGCGGTGCGGGCGATCAAGCCGTCCGCCCGCGGCGAGCTGGAGATCACCGAGGCCATCCAGTGGCTGGTCGACGGCGGCCACGAGGTCGCCTCGCACCTGGTCGAGGGCTACTGGAAGGACACCGGCCGGCTCGCCGACATGCTGGAGACGAACCGCCATCTGCTGGAGTCGATCGAGCCCGCGATCCACGGCAGCGTCGACGCGGACAGCTCGATCGTCGGCCGGGTCGTGATCGAGGAGGGCGCCTCGCTCGTCCGCTCGACCGTGCGCGGTCCGGCGATCATCGGCCGGGGCACCACGCTGGTCGACACCTACGTCGGCCCGTTCACCTCGATCTTCCACTCGTGCGCGATCGAGCGGACCGAGATCGAGTACTCGATCGTCCTCGAACGGGCGACGATCCGAGGCATCGGCCGCATCGAGGACTCACTGATCGGTCGGGACGTCGAGGTCGTGCCGTCCGCGGCGCTGCCGAAGGCGCACCGGCTGATGCTCGGCGACCACTCCCGCGTCTCGGTGGCCACAACCTCGGGGCACTGACGCGGCCCAGCCCTGTGACGGCTCGGACCGTCCCCCAGGAGCCGGGGCGCCAGCACGGCGCACCCGCGGGACGGTCAGCCCCGCGGGCAACGTTCTGCGCGGGCGGACGGGTCCTCGAGGCGGAAGAAGGACCCGCACGCGGTCCCCGGACAGAGTTCCCGGGACCCGGGCGGGCCCTCCCGGGACCCGGGCGGGCCCTCAGGTGCCGTCGGCCGGGGAGCCCGCGGGTACCGCGACGCGGCCCCCGAACGGCCCGTCGTCCGCGGCCGACGGTGTCTTCTCGGCGCTGCCCTCGGGCTGATCCACGGGCCGGTCCGAGGAGCCTGGGCGATCCACCGCCGACCGGGCCCAACACCCGCGCGCCTGCTGGGCGGCGACGACGAGCGATGCCACGAACAGGGCGGCGGCGAGCACGAACACGGCGACCGTCACGCCGATCGGGAACGGCGCCCAGCGGGCGATCCCCGACACCACCTGCCAGGTCCTCGCCGGGGTGTACGCCACCTGACGCGGCAGCCAGTAGTAGGAGCAGATGGCCAGCAACGCGGCCCCCTGCATGAGCAGCGCCCCGGCCAGGATCACCACGGGGGCGAGCCGCTCGCGCCCGCGCAGCGCCTGGCACAGCCCACTGCCGACCACCACCCCCAGCCCGACCATCCCGAGGTACAGGTAGCGGCCCTGCACGGCGATCCCGCGGGTGTAGAGCTGATAGTCCGCCCAGCTGCGCTGCCCGACCGACAGATATGCGAAGGCGACCGGCAGCAGCAGCACGACCACCCCGGCCGCCGCCATCAGCCACCGCGCCCGGCCCAGCCGGCGGCGGCCCCCGGCGAGCGCCATCACGCACAGCCCACCGACCACCACCGTTGCCAGCACGATCGCGACCGGGGCGAGCTGCGGCGGCTCGAACATCCCCAGGCCGCCCCAGAACCTCGAGATCATCGTCCGGACGAAATACCAGAACCAGGTCCAGAACGAGTCTGGCAGCAACAGCGGCTCACGGCGCGGCGGATCAGTCGCCCACCCGTTGGGCTGCACCGCGCCGTACATCAGATAGTTGCGCACCCACCACCAACCGCCGACGACGATGCCGAGACCGACGGCCAGCGCCGCCGGCAGCCACGGCAGCGAGCGCATCCCGGCCCACATCGCGCGCGCCCGGCCGCCGCCGGCCGCCGTCTGTCGCGAGCGCCACCAGCCGACGAGGTACGCACCGACGATCATGAAGGGCAGGGTGAGGGCGAACGCCTTCGACAGCAGCGCGAGCCCGAACCACAGCCCCGCCCAGGCGCCGGTGCGCGCCCGCAGGTCTCCTCGCAGCACCCCGGCGAGCACGACGGTCAGCGCGCCCGTCGTCAGCATCAGGATGCCGTCGTTGTTGAAGGTGGCCCCCACCCTGGTCAGCCCGGGAACGGCCAACGGCAGCGCCGCGGCGGCGAGCGCGGCCGGCTCACCCAGGCCGAAGCGGCGGGCCGCCAGCCAGCCGAGCAACGGCAGCGGCCCCACCACCAGGATGTTCAGCAACCGCAGCACGAACACCTGACGGTCGTAGGACCAGTCCTGCGAGCCTGGCAGCACGTCGAGCAGCGCCGCGCCGACCGCATAGATCACCGGCGGGTGCTGCACCATCTGGTTGGAAAGCCGGCCGTCGTCGACGGGTTTCGGCCCGCCGAGGGCGTCGAACGAGGCACGCGCGCCGCGGGGCGTCGGATCGATCTCGGCGAAGGGAGCCGCGCCGCGGCGTTTCCCACCCGACTGGAACATGTCCTGGTAGCGGCCGCGATCGAAGTCGTCCGACGCGGCCGCGACCCCCGTCGAGATCATCTTCTCACCCGGGGCCGGCCAGCCGGCGCCGTGCTGCAGGCCGTACACCATGTCGACGTGCTGGGCCTCGTCGTAGCCGGTCCAGGTCGGGTAGACGAAGGCGTAGCTCAGCAACATGGCCAGATGGGCCGCGGTGATGAGGACGAGCAGCAGCGGGGCGCGGCGCAGCCGCCGCGGCAGCCGCACCGCCCGGAAGACCGCAGGTCCCGGCCGTGGGCCGCGCATCCCCGGCACGCTGGCGGTACCGTCCTCGCGACGCGACGGTGGGTTGGCGGCGGGGCGGTCCGGGTCCGCGTTGCCCAGACCGTCCCCGCGAGGCGGCGGTTGGTCGCCGGCAGGGCCCTCGCCCATGGCGCGGATGCCGGCGGGCCCATCGGAGCGCCGCGGCTGTTCGACCTTCTCGGCGTCGGCCGCGGAACCCACCCGCCCGGCCGCCGTCGGCTGCGACTCATCCATATCTCTCGTCAGGGTAGACGACCCTCCTGTGCGCCCCGACGACACGCCCGCGAGCGCCCCGCGGCACCGGGCGCACCGGACCGGGGCGGGCGCGCACCTCGCCCGCGCGTCCCACCCGCGCTGTCGACGGTCCGCGCCGCGTCCGATTGACTGGACCGATGACGACCACACTGGACCGATGACGACGCCGACAGCAGCCCGCCGGGAACCAGGGACTCAGCCGTGATCGCGACGCCACCACAGTTCCTGTCCGCGGTCGCGCTGGTGGAGTCCGCCGCGGCCAGCGGTCCTGACACTGGAGCGCGTACGAGCGCCGAGGCCCGCCCGGGAGTGCCCGGCGTCGCCGGACTGCTCGCCCGGCGCCTCGCCGCCGATCCGGCCAGGCCGCTGCTCACCTTCTACGACGACGCGACCGGCGAACGCGTCGAGTTCTCCGCGACGACCCTGGACAACTGGGTGGCGAAGACGGCGAACATGCTCGTGGACACCGTCGGGCTCGAACCGGGTGAGCGGGTCGGCGTCGACCTGCCGACGCACTGGCTGGCCGTGGTCGTCGCGCTGGCCAGCTGGTCGGCCGGACTGGACCTCGTCCTCGCCGACTCCGACTCCGACTCCGACTCCGGTGACTCCGCCGGCCTCGGCGCCGATGGCGGCCGTTCGGCGGCCGCACCGCCCCCGGTGTCCCGGCTCGGCGCGCTGTTCGTCGCGGAGGATCGGCTGGAGGCGACCGCCGACCTGCCCGCCGACGAGACGGTGGCCCTGTCGCTGCGCCCGCTGGGCGGCCGGCTCACCCGGCAGGTTCCCGGTGTGCTGGACTACGCCGCCGAGGTCCCCCCGCACGGCGACCGCTTCGCCGCACCGCCGGCGCCGCCCGAGCAGGCCGGGCTGGTCCGCGCGGCCGAGCGGACGGCCGCCGTCTGGGGCCTCGGCCCGGACGACCGGATCCTCGTCACCGCCGCGATGTCGACCGCCACCGGACTGCTCGGCGGGTTGCTGGCGCCGCTGGCGGCCGGCGCGTCGATCGTGCTGTGCCGCCGTCTCGACCCCGCCGTGCTTGCCCGCCGCCTCGAAAGCGAGCGGGTGAGCGCCGTCCTCTCCGACGCCGACACCCTCGTCCCGACGCCCAGCGCGCTCCCGGAGCGGGTGCGGGCACTGAGCCTCACCTCCTGAGCCGCGTACGGGTCACCCGTCGTGGGTGACACCCGATCGGGCCGCGGTGGCAGCCGTCCGACGCGGGTAGTGACTACGCTCGTCACCACCTGGCCGGTCACCGTCAGCACCCGCGACCTGACGGACCTCCGGCTTCCGGCACGGCGGAGCGTCGGCGGGCATCGGTGCGCCGAACCGGCGGAACCGCCGAGATGGCAGCACGACCGAGTCGGCAGAACGGCCAAGGCGGCAGAACGGCCGAGGTCGCAGGATCGCCGAGGCAGTAGGACGGCCGAGGCAGCGGAGGTGGTGAGCGTGAGCGGGCCGACCGATCCGCGCATCAGCGTCATCGGCACGGGCTACCTGGGCACGACCCACGCCGTGTGCATGGCCGAGCTGGGGTTCGAGGTTGTCGGCGTCGATGTCGACGCCGAGCGGGTGCGGCGGCTGGCCGCCGGCGAGGTGCCGTTCTTCGAGCCGGGGCTCGAGGCCCTGCTACGCAAGCATCTGGAGGCGGGCCGGCTGTCGTTCACCGGGTCACCGGCGGCGGCCGTCGACCAGGCCGACGTGCACTTCGTCTGCGTGGGCACGCCACAGCGCCCCGACTCGGGCGCCGCCGACGTACGGCATGTCGACGCGGCGGTGAGCGGGCTGGTCACCGCGGGGCTCGGGCCGGGCGACCTGGTGGTCGGCAAGTCGACGGTGCCCGCGGGCACCGCGTCGCGGCTGGCCGCCCGGCTCGCGGCCGCCGCGCCCGGCGCGGAGCTCGCCTGGAACCCGGAGTTCCTGCGGGAGGGCATCGCCGTCGACGACACCCTGCACCCGGACCGGATCGTCCTCGGTGTCGCCCCGGGTGGCACCGCCGAGGCACGGCTGCGGGCCGTCTACGCCCGGATGACCGACGCCGGGACACCCGTGATCGTCACCGACTACGCCACCGCCGAACTGGTCAAGGTCGCCGCGAACGCCTTTCTCGCCACGAAGATCTCCTTCGTCAACGCGATGGCCGAGGTCTGCGACGCGACCGGCGCCGACGTCGCCGAACTGGCCGCCGCGCTCGGGCACGACCCTCGGATCGGGCCGCGGTTCCTGCGGGCGGGCATCGGATTCGGCGGTGGCTGCCTGCCCAAGGACATCCGGGCGTTCCAGGCGAGGGCACGGGAGCTGGGCGTCGGCCCGGCGCTCGGATTCCTCGCCGAGGTCGACGCCGTGAACATGCGCGCGCGGGACAGGGCGGTCGCGCTGGCCCATGAGGTGCTCGGCGGCCAGCCGGCGAACAGGGCGGTGGGCGTGCTCGGCGCCGCTTTCAAGCCGAACTCCGATGACATCCGCGACTCGCCGGCACTCGACGTCGCCGTGGCGTTGCGCCGGGCCGGCTGCCACGTCTCGGTCTACGACCCGGCCGCGGCGGCGAACGCGCAGGATCGCCATCCGGACCTGCACGTCGCGGGCTCGGTCATGGGAGCGGTGACCGGGGCGGAGCTGCTCCTCGTTCTGACCGAATGGCCCGAGTTCCGCGAGCTGGACCCGGCCCTGATCCGTCCGCACGTCACCCGCCCGGTCGTCCTCGACGGCCGAGGGGCGCTGGACGCCCGGCGCTGGCAGGAGGCCGGCTGGGCCTACCACGCCCTGGGCCGGCCGGCACGCGGACCGCTGGTGCCGCGGGAGCGCCCGCCGTCAGGCGGGGACCTCCACGAGGGCACCGGTCTCGACCTGGTAAATGAAGCCGCGGACCGAGGTCGTGGACTGCAGGAACGGTGACGAGCGCAGGATCCGCAGCGACAGCCGCACATCCTCCTCGACGTCAGCGAAGGCCTGGACCGGCCATTCCGGGCGCACCCCGGTGTCCCGCTCCAGCTGGTCCCGGAAACCGTCGTCGGTGATCTTCTCCAGCCCGCAGCCGGTGTGGTGCAGGAGGATGATCTCCTTGGTACCCAGCACGTTCTGGCTGACCGCGAGCGAGCGCACGACGTCCGTGGTGATGACGCCGCCCGCGTTGCGCAGCACGTGGGCGTCGCCCTCGGCGAGGCCGAGCAGGGCCTCCACGTTGAGCCGGGCGTCCATGCAGGCGACGACCGCGACGCCGAGCCGCGGCCGTGCGGGCGGCGCCTGCGGCAGGCCCGCCTCCTGCCGGCGGGCGGGGTTGCGCGCCGCGTAGGTCAGCAGCGCCTCGGTGGCCGTGGAGCTCTCCTCCAGAGCGACCGTCGGGAGCGGGCCGCCCTCGGGGGAATCCCCCCCGGCGACGCCCTGATACGTCTCGGAAGTGCCTCTGTACTCGGTCGACATCGCCGTCAGCCCCGCATCCTTCCGTCAGCGCGGACCAACCGGCCACCAGAGCAGATCATGGTCGTCAGTCCTCCGATCGATGATGCCCGCGGTCCGCGTCGCCAGAGCCGCGTTGCCAGGATGCCGTCTACCTACCCACATTCGTCAACGATCCGCACGTTCGGCGGGGTTGCGCCGCTCACGTAGCCCGCCGCAGCGGATCGGTTGCATCACCCATCGTAGATCTGGGAACACTCACCCGGTGGGTCGGACACACTGTGCTCTGCGACTTGTGACCCTGCGCGTGCGTCGAGCGGGCGCCGCCGCCCAGGACGACCGCGAACCCGTCGACGGCACAGGGGGTGGCCCCCCGGCGGCGACGGGCCAGCCGGTACTCTCCTGTGGTGGTAAAAATCGATCGAGGTCGCCTGTGGTGAGGCACCGGCAGACGCGCTCACCCGTGCAGGTACTCATCCACGAGATGGGTAAGTTCGGCCTGGTCGGTGGCGCCTGCTATGCCGTCGACTTCCTGGTTTCGAACCTGTGTCACACGCTTCTCGGAATGGGCCCGCTCAGCGCCAAGACCGTCTCCACGGTCGTCGCCGCGACCCTTTCCTACATCGGAAACCGGCAGTGGTCCTTCAACCACCGCGCCCGGACGGGGCTGCGCCGGGAGTACACGCTGTTCGTGATCCTCAATACCGTTGGCCTGCTGATCGCGCTCGGCTGCCTGGGCTTCGCCCGGTACGTTCTTGATCTGCGCGGCGTTGTCGCCTTCAATGTCTTCGGCAACATCATCGGCACCGGGCTGGGCACGGTGTTCCGGTTCTGGGCCTACAAGAAGTGGGTCTTCCTGCACCCGGATCATCCCAAGGTCGCAGCCGCCCAGGCCCCACTCGAGCAGGATCGCCGGCAGCCGATCCCGGAACACGCCGGCCAGATCTGAGCCACCCTCGGCCGGGGCATCCGCGATGCGACGGATGCCCCGGCCTTGTCGCGTGCTCCCGCCTTGTCGCGTGCCCCGGCCTTGTCGCGCACTCCGGCCGGCGCGATCCACGAACGACGGGCTCTGCGACGGCGCGATCCACGAACGGCGCGATCCGCGAACGAGAACGCCGCGGGCGGCACGGCCAGGCGGTCGCCCAGTAGCCCGCTCGCCGTTCGGGTCGTCCGTCAGCGCGTCCTGACCCGCCCCCGAAGCGGGGGCGCCTACCGTCCCGGCGCGCCCGCCGCCCCAGCGGCACGGCGGTTCGAGGCGTCCGCTGGGGACCATGCCCGCCGGCGGCGCGCAAGGCGGCGGCGGTGCCCGGATCGGCGCGGCGAGTCGATCGCCGGCGCCGCGTCTGTCCCGGCCGGACAACGTCGGACCCCGTCGCCCACGATGCCGAACCGTACTCGACGCGTCTTCTGTGAGTTACGCTCTGCGGGCCAAATCGGCGCTACGCGTTCATGTTTCGACACGCTGTGTCATCATGATGTCGGCCTTGCCGGCCCGCGCCGACCGTCCGATCGCCGTCGGGAGGTCCTGTCGTGCCTCAGTCCTCGCTCGCGTCGCCCCGCCCGGGCGGCCGCCCTCGCGACGAGAGCCGGGACGACGTCATCCGGGCGGCGACCCTCGACCTGCTCGCCGAGTTCGGCTACGACGGCGTCACGATGGACCGGGTCGCCAGCCGGGCGGGGACCGGCAAGGCGACGATCTACCGCCGATGGCCGTCAAAGCTGGCGATGGTGCTCGATGCCATCAACGACTTCGCCCAGGAGCGAATGCCGACTCCCGACACCGGCTCACTGCGCCTGGACCTGCTGGAGTTCTTCACGTTCTTTCACGAGGCCGTCCGCGGTGGCCGCGGCCGGATCATCGCGGAACTGATCTCGGAAATGCCACGCAATCCCGAACTGCGCGACGCGTTGCGCGCCGGCATGTGGACCCAGCGGGACGCGAGCTCGCGGGCCATCGTTGAACATGGGATAGCTCGGGGTGAACTCCAGCCGAACGTCGATGGCTCGATTCTTACCGAGATCGGCACAGCCATCATCCTGCAACGCGTCCTGGTGACCGGGGATCCGGTCGACCGGCCATTTCTCGAAACGATCGTCGACGACATCGTGATCCGGTACGCCGCGTGATCCGGTACGCCTGAGCCGGCACGCCGCCCGAGCCGCACCGAGTCGACACCCATTCCCGAGCCGGCGACCGAAGGTGGTCACTCCATCGCCGACCGTGGCAAGCCTGTCGAGAATATGACCTCCCACCCTTTTCTGCGGGCCAGGCCCTACCATCGGCGTCGGACCCGGTCTGTCCGGGTCGGACGCTGACACACCCTGACTGTTCATCCTTTCTGCCGGGTATACCGTTTCGCGGGGTCGCCGCCCTCGGATCCACCGCCCCGAGGCGTCGAGGCGAGACGGACGGATGGCCGGTCGTCACCAGGCCGCCCGCCGGCGCGGCGGAGGGACGCGGGGCGGGGGCGCCTACGCGCGGCACAGGAGGACCACACATGCATGCACCGGGCACCGGCCCCCAGGACCCGGACGCCGAGACCCAGCGCGCCGGCTGGCCTACCGGCGGGTACAACGACGACGAACAGACCCGGATCGCGGGCGCCGAACCCGTCGGGCGCCAGCAGGGCTGGCCCCCGCCCACCGGGTCGGGCGGCGCCTCCTACCCGTCCGGTCCGTCCGGCCGTCCCGCGCCGGGCGACGAATACGGCGAGGACGAGCGCACCCGGATCCTTCCCCCGGACGGCCAGCAGACGAGTGCGTACGGCGCGTCCGGGGCGACCCCTCCCGCCGGCGGCTACACCGGCCCGGGCGGCTACGGCACCGGTGGGCAGTACGGCGGTGCCGGTCAGGACGGCTACGGCACCGCCGGCTACGACCAGCAGGGTGGATACTCCCAGCAGGGCGGCGGCTACCAGCAGCAGGGCGCCGGCTACGACCAGGGCGGCTACCAGCAGAACTACGGCCAGACCGCCGGGTACCCGACGGGCGACGCCTACCAGCAGTCCGCCTACCAGCAGTCCGGCGGGCCGCAGACCGCCGGCTACCCCCAGACCGGCGGGTATCAGCAGGCCGAGTATCAGCAGGGCTCCTATCAGCAGGGCTATCCCCAGGGCGGCGGCTACGGCGGCTATCCCCCCGCCGGCGGCGGACCGTCCGGCTCGGGGGGTCGGCGGGGCCTGCTCATCGGCGGGATCGTCGTCGTCGTGCTCCTGCTGATCATCATCCCCGTGGTGCTGCTCAGCGGCGGTTCCGACGACAAGGACAAGCCGGTGGTCGGGCTGTCCGCCCCGCCCACCGCCAGCACCAGCCCGAGCACCAGCCCGAGCGCGTCTGCCAGCCCGTCACCGTCGCCCACGCCGTCGCCGACGTTCACCCCGTCGCCGTCGGCGAGCGGGCCCGCCCAGTTCACCCCCGCGGAGAGCGCACTGGCGGCCAAACTGGACTCCTCGGCGATGACCGACTGCGAGCCCAACAGCGACGCCGAGGGTGATCACATCCAGGCCGCCCTGTTCTGCAACTCCGAGGACGGCAAGGTCGTCGCCGCCTACTCCTACGCCACCGCCAGCGATCTGAGCAGCGACGTCGCGGTGCGCAAGTCCCAGGTGGCCTCGCCCTCCGGCAAGTGCAAGGAGGGCGGGAACGAGGTCTTCACCTGGAACTTCGACCAGGGCCAGACCCAGGGCACGGCCGTGTGCACCGAACGGAACAACGATCACTTCATCTACTGGTCCTACAACAGCAAGCTGGTCGCGTTCATGGCCACCGGAACCGACGGCACCGCGCTCTACGAGTGGTGGAGCGGCTTCGACCCGGTGCCACAGAGCTGACCCGTTGGCCAGCCGGTCGGGATAGGGCGGTTTTTGTGCTGCGGTAGCCCCATACCGACCGTATCCGGAAGGCCATACGCCTACGCTGGGGACCGCACCTGTCACCCATCTCGGGAGGAACCGTGCCGAGCCCCGGCAGTGGCGACGAGGACGCGCCACGCCCAGCCGAACTGTCGCCCTCCCTGCCACACGCCGGCGACGGTCCGGACGAGGGCACGGATCTGGACGACGCCGAGCGCACCATCCTGCAGCCAGCCAGCCAGCACCCGCCCGGCACCCCGGGTCGCATGCCCCCGCCATCCGGCCCCTTCGGCCCGGGTGGCGGCGCCGGCGCGGGGCCTGATCCGGCGCGACCTGGCACCGGGCCGGCCGGCCACGGTGCCTGGCCGCCGCCTTTCGCGGGCCCGTTCGCGCCGCCGGGAGGACCACCTGGCGGGGGCGCGGGTGGCCCGCAGGAGCCCCTGCGCCGCCCTCCCGGGCCGCCCGTTCCCATGCCCCCGCCCTGGCTCGGCGGCCCGGGCGGTCCCCCCGGCCCGCCCGGAGGAACGATCCCGCCGTGGCCGCCCGCGCCCGGCGCCCCGATGCCGCCCCGAACTCCCCATCCGCCGGCCGGCCCGGCCGCCCCAGAAGGCTTCGTCCCACCGGGCCCGGGCCCGGCCGACCGGCCCCGCCCGCCGGGCGGGTTCGAACCCGGCGATCCCTACCGCCCCGGCCCTGGTGGAGCCGGCTCGCCCATCGGTGCCGCAACGCCCCCGTCGTCCTTTCCGGCCCCGTCGGCCTTTCCGCCGCCGCGCCCGACCGGCCCGTCGGCCCAGCCGGGGCCGCCCGGCCCACCCGGCGGGTTGAGCGGGCCCCCGGGCCCGCTCTACTACCAGCCACCGACCGGTCCCGGCGCCCGCGGCGGCACCGGCTCCCAGGCGGCCTTGCCTCCGCCCGGCGTTCCGGGCGGCCCCCCGGCACCAGGCCCACCGAACGCCGGCCGGCCCCCGTGGCCCTCCCACGACGCCGACCTCACCTACCGCCTCGCCCCTCCGCCTGGCGGCGCCGCGCCCGCCGCGCCTTCCTTCGGCCCCAACCCGCCGGGCGCGCCTTCCTTCGGCCCCAACCCGCCGGGCGCGCCTCCCTTCGGCCCCAACCCGCCGGGCGCGCCTTCCTTCGGCCCCGCCCTGCCCGGGGCCACGCCGACGGGCGCTCCGCCACCGGGCGCCGTTCCCCCGGGGGCCGCACGACCAGGAGCCGCACCCCCGGGGGCCGCACCACCAGGAGCGATGCCGCCGAGCCGCGTGCCTTTCGCTACCCCGACGCCCGGCGTCCCCACCCCCGGTGTCCCGGCTCCCGGCCTTCCCCCGTCTGGCCTTCCCGCGTCTGGCCGTCCCCCGTCTGGCACAGCGCCGGGTCTCCCAGTGCCCGGTGTCTCGGGGCCCGGCGCTCTGATCCCAGGCATCACGCCGTCGAGTCGGTCGGCGACGGGTCCGCACCCGCCCGTCATCGGGCCGGAACCGGCGGCGTTGTTCAGCGGTCCGCGGCCAGACACCGGCGAGGACACCGCGGTGCTCGGCACGGCCGGGCCGCGCGCGGCCCGCGGCGGGCCAGCCGGCGAGCCCCACGCGCGCCTCGCTCCGGACCTGCCGCCGCTGGGCGCCACCGACAGCATTCCGTTGCCGGTCGTGCCGGGTACCGACCCGTTCGGCCTGCCTCCCGCCGCGGCCGCGCGGGACACGGAGCCGGGGCGCGCCGACTCACTTCCCGGGCTCCTGCCCGGTCTGCCTCCGGAGCCCGTGCCGCCCGCCCCGGGCGGCTTCGGCGCCCCCGATCCGACCGGCCGCCTCTCCCCCGGTCGTCCCACCGCCGACCGGCACAAGGTGCTCGTGGACCGGCGGCTGCTGTTCGCCGGCGGCGGCATCCTGATGGCACTCGTGATCCTTTTCGGGGCCCTGGCGTTCACCGGCGGCGACGGTGACAGCGACGCGGCCCGCCCCGGCACTACCCCTGCCGGTTCCGCCTCGCCGTCCGCGAGCCCGGACGGGCAGTCCACCGGCGACCCCCGTGACGCGCTGCGCTCGGCGCTCAACCCGACGGTCATGACCGGATGCGCCGCGCCCCAGCGCAGCGACAGCGCGTACGCCGACGCGACCCTGAGCTGCCGTACCCCGGCCGGCATCGAGGTCACCGCGTTCCACTTCCCGAACCGCTCGGCGGTCGACCGGCAGATCGGCGCGCGGGAGACCTACTACGTCGACGAGGGCAACTGCGACGACGGCCAGCAGAGCTCGGAGCGTTGGAGTTCGTCCGCGCAGCGGGCGGGCGGCAACCGCCTCTGCTACTTCTTCGCGAACCGGTTCTACGAGTTCTGGACCTACGACGACAGCCTGGTCGCCTTCTCCGTCGACGACGCGGAAGCCGGGCATCTCAACGCCTGGTGGCACTCGTTCGACCCGCTGCGTCACTGACCGAACACCGATGTGGGGTAGCGCGTTGGGAGCGCATCCGGGAGCGGGGCGGCGGCCGGCACGACGATGGTGGTCGTCGCCGCTGGCCGCGGCGACCGGCGTCCTGCTCCTTGTCGGAGGCGGGCTGAGCCTGGCGGCCTGCGGCGGATCAGGATCCGACGCGGGCACGCATCCCGCGGCGGGGCCGTCCGCGTCAGGGGGGTCGGCCCGGCCGGCCGGGCGGGCGACACCCGAGCCGAGCGGCACCCTCGACGCGACCGATGCCCATCTGGTGGCGATGTTGCGGCCCTTCGCGGTCACCGACTGCCACACCGCCCCGCGCGGCGCCGGGGTCAGCGCCGCGGTGGACTGCGTTCCCGGTGTGTCGACCGCCGCGGCGGCGCCGGGGGCGGTGTCGGTCGTCCGGTACACGGACGCGGCGACGCTGCGGGCAGACGTGGGCCGCCGCTCCGCCGCGCTCACCGACGTCGGCGAGTGCAGCCGGGGTCAGACCAGCATCGAGCGCTGGGCCCACAGCTCCCGGCGGCGCGGCACGTTCCTGTGCTCCGCCGTCCCGGATCGGTTCTCGGTGTTCTGGACAGTCGACGATGAGCTGCTCGGTTTCTCCGCCGAGGACAGCGACGCGGCTCGCCTGCTGGCCTGGTGGCGCGACTACGACCCGGTCTGAGCCGCACCCGCGCCCTCGCCCGTGCCCGCGGCGGCGGGGCCGCGGGCACGGGCGCGGCGTCTCAGTAGCGCCGTCCCTGCTGGTCGGGATACCCGCGTTCCTGGTACGGGGCCGCGAGCTCGGCGAGGGTCTCCTGCACCCGCTCGACGTGTGGCATGCAGGACAGCGCCATGCGGCCACGCTGGCCGGCGGTCTCCACCAGCAGCCGGCCTGATCCCACCGACCGCTCGAACAGGCTCTGCTGGATCGTCGAACCGACCAGCCAGGCAAGCGGGATGTCCCGACCGGTCCTGGTCAGCAGGCCCTCCCTGATGACCAGGCGATGGTTGGTGATGACGTAGTGGGTGGTCAGCTGGCGCAGCCACGGCAAGGCGCCGAGGTAGGCGATGGCGCCGAGGGCGATGGCGAGCACCAGGTACTGGATGGGCTTCTGCAGCACGCCGCCAGGCGCGAAGAAGACCCCGAGCACCGCGAAGAGCATCGCCGCGACCGTCCACAGCACCGGGCCGATCAGGCTGACCCAATGCGGGTGCAGGTGCAGGACCACCTCTTCGTCCTGGGTGAGGATGTCGTCAGGAAATGCCACGTGACAATCGTCGCATCACCCACCAACGGACCACACCGGGCCCCGCCGGAGCCGCACGCCCGCATCGCGGCCCCGGGCCGCGGGGGAACCGGCCGCCTGGTGACGACGCCGGTCCGGGGCGCGGGATCCACCACACATCCTCACTGTCAGCGCAGGTGGATGATGTCCCCCGCGCTGTAGGCCCGGCCGTCGACGACGAGGCGACCGGTGGAGTCGACATCCGTCGCGGTGCCGAGTTCGGCGGTGCCATCGGGCAGTTCGACCCGTACCTGGCGGCCGATCGTGCCGCACAGCTCCAGGTAGGCGTCACGGGCCCGCTCCGGGTCGGCGGCCCACGCGTCAAGGCTGGTGACGAGCGTGCCGAGGATCGATCCGAGCAGCGCGGTCCGGTCCAGCGCCCGCGGGTCGGCGTCGCACAGGCGCAGGCTCGTCGAGCGTTCCGGTAGTTCGTCCCGCTCAGCGTGGACGTTGAGGCCGAACCCGATGACCACCGACGGATCGGCGGGCGGGATCGGCACCAGTTCCACGAGGACGCCCGCCAGCTTCGCGCCGTCGACCAGGACGTCGTTGGGCCACTTGAGCGTGGCCGGCAGACCGGCGACCGAGCGCACGGTGGAGGCGAGCGCCATGCCGACCACCAGGGGCAGCCACCCCAGCCGGGCGGGTGGGACCGGCAGCCGCAGCAGGAGGGAGACGGTCAGCCCGGCGCCCGGGCGGGACACCCAGGCACGGTCCAGCCGTCCGCGCCCGGCGGTCTGCCGCTCCGCCACGAGCACATGGCCGCGATCCGCCACCTCCGTGCCGTCACCGCCGAGCCGCCAGGCGCGCGCGAGCTCCCGCAGGGCCGGCTCGCCGGCCTCGCCGCGGCCGGCGCGGACCAGGGCGGCGTTGGTCGAGTCGATCTCCTCGACCACCGTGGCGCCGAGGCCGGCGGCTCTCGCGAGCACCACGAGCCTCGCGGCGTCGAGCGGCCCGCGCCGCGAGTCCTCGGCCACCGGGCCCAGGCCGTGGGCCCGTGTGCCCGCCTGCTGGCCGCCCAGGCCCGTGTCCCGCCTGCGCTGGTCCTGGCCGCGTGGCCGCAGGCTGCTGGCCGGGTCTTCTGGATGCTCCGCAGGGCCTGGGTCGAACGTCGAGCTCACCGGGCCAGCCTGCCAGACCGATGGTCGCGAGGCTCACGGGTCGACACGCCTGATCGGGCATCGACTCGACGTCACCCCGGAGTGGTCCCTGCCGGCAACGCCCCAATCTGCCCGAATGCGTCCGCCCCGCAGGCTGGATCGGGCGATGACGGCGTAGGCAGGACATTCGATCCGACGTTTTGGGCCGGCCGGGCAGGGCCCGCTGTGATACGCGATACGGCATGGCAGCCACGCCACCTCTGATTCCTCACAATCGATGAGATCAACTCCACACGAGTCGAGCACGTTGCCATACGGGGGTCGTACGCTGCGGCCTATGGCTCTCCCCGCGTCCGCTGAGGATTCAGCTCCCGACCCCCACACCACCGCAGGGCGACTGGCGCAGCTGCGCAGGGTGAACGACGAGGCCATCCACGCCGGATCGCAGCGAGCCGTGGACGCTCAGCACGCGAAGGGCAAGATGACCGCCCGGGAGCGGATCGAGGCCTTCCTCGACCCCGGGTCGTTCGTGGAGACGGACGCGTTCGCCCGGCACCGGGCACACGACTTCGGGGTGCAGGCCAACCGTCCCTACGGTGACGGCGTGGTGACCGGATACGGCACCGTGGACGGCAGGCAGATCTGCGTGTTCAGCCAGGACTTCACGGTCTTCGGCGGAAGCCTCGGCGAGGTCTTCGGCGAGAAGATCGTCAAGATCATGGACCTGGCGCTGAAGACCGGGTGCCCGGTGGTCGGCATCAACGACTCCGGCGGGGCGCGGATCCAGGAGGGCGTCGTCTCTCTTGGCCTGTATGGCGAGATCTTCTACCGGAACGTGATGGCATCGGGCGTGGTCCCCCAGCTCTCGCTGATCATGGGGCCATGCGCGGGCGGCGCGGTCTACTCGCCGGCGATCACCGACTTCACGCTGATGGTCGACCAGACGAGCCACATGTTCATCACCGGCCCCGACGTCATCAAGGAAGTGACGGGCGAGGACGTCGGGATGGAGGAGCTGGGCGGCGCCGCCACCCACAACTCGCGCAGCGGTGTCGCGCACTTCCAGGCCGCGGACGAGAACGAGTGCCTGGAGCTCGCCCGGGCGCTGCTGTCCTTCCTCCCCTCGAACAACCTCGACGACGCGCCGGCGTACGACGCGGTGGACGACCTGGCCGACGAGGTGGACCCCGAGCTCGACACGTTCATCCCGGACTCGCCGAACACGCCGTACGACATGCACGAGATCATCGAGCGGCTGGTCGACGACGGCGACTTCCTCGAGGTGCACGCGCAGTTCGCGCAGAACCTGATCGTCGGTTTCGGCCGGGTCGACGGCCGGTCCGTCGGCGTGGTCGCCAACCAGCCCATGCAGTTCGCCGGCACGCTCGACATCGACGCCAGCGAGAAGGCCGCCCGCTTCGTGCGCACCTGCGACGCCTTCAACATCCCGGTTCTGACCCTGGTGGACGTGCCGGGATTCCTGCCGGGCACGTCGCAGGAATGGAACGGGATCATCCGGCGCGGCGCCAAGCTGATCTACGCCTACGCCGAGGCGACGGTCCCCAAGGTCACCGTGATCACGCGGAAGGCCTACGGCGGCGCCTACGACGTGATGGGCTCGAAGCACCTGCGGGCGGACATCAACCTCGCCTGGCCCACCGCCGAGATCGCCGTCATGGGCGCGCGGGGCGCGGTCAACATCATCTACCGGCGCGACCTGGCGAAGGCCGAGTCGCCGGACACCCGCCGGGCCGAACTGATCCAGGACTACACGGATCACTTCGCGACTCCCTACATCGCCGCCGAGCGGGGTTACCTCGACGCGGTGATCATCCCCTCCGAGACCCGGAGAGAGATCATCCGCGCGCTTCGCCTGCTGCGGACCAAGCGTGAGTCGCTGCCGCCGAAGAAGCACGGCAACATTCCGCTGTAGATCCTTCCAGGTGATGTCAGAGGCGACGCACGGACGGACGGCCCTGCCGTCCGGAAACCGCACGGGCGACCGTTTCCGGCCAGCCCGCCATGTACCAGTCGAGCAGGGAGAGGACCGTGGCGCAGGACGACGGCGGGCAGAACGAGCGGCCCCGGCTGCGGCTGATCCGCGGGAATGCCACTGCGGAGGAGATCGCCGCCGTGGTGGCCGTCTTCGCCGCACGCTCGGCCCCGGTGGCGGACACCGCGCGCCCAGCTCGATCCCCCTGGGCCGAGCCCACCCATGCACTTCGCGGACCCTTGCAGGTCGGCGTGGGTGCGTGGCGTCGCTCCGGAATGAGCCCGGGTACGCGTACTCGGGCCGGCTGGTGACCGAACGGAAGTACAAACGATGAGATGTCGGCGGCATCACATCTGGGTTCGACGAGAACGAGCTGTGCGGCCCGACTCGCCTAAACTCGGGCATGCCGGACGAGGACGGGAGCGACGTGCGTAAGATCCTCATTGCCAACCGGGGCGAGATTGCGGTTCGGGTGGCCCGCGCGTGCCGCGACGCCGGGTACACCAGCGTCGCGGTGTATGCCGAGCCGGATTTGGACGCGCTACATGTGCGAGTGGCGGACGAGGCATTCGCTCTCGGTGGGAACACGCCCGGTGACTCCTACCTTCGGATCGACAAGATTCTGGACGCGTGCAAGTCATCCGGGGCTGACGCTGTTCATCCCGGATACGGCTTCCTCTCCGAGAACGCCGACTTCGCCGAGGCCGTGATCGCCGCCGGCCTCACCTGGATCGGCCCGCCGCCTGAGGCGATCCGCCGTCTGGGCGACAAGACCGCGGCCCGCCACATCGCGCTGGCGGTGGGCGCCCCCCTCGCTCCGGGCACCGCTGATCCGGTGTCCGGTGTGGAGGAGGTCGTCGCGTTCGCCGAGCAGTACGGGCTGCCGGTCGCCATCAAGGCGGCGTTCGGCGGCGGCGGGCGTGGCCTCAAGGTGGCATGGACCGCCGAGGAGCTGCCCGAGCTGTTCGACAGCGCCGTCCGGGAGGCGGTGGCCGCCTTCGGCCGAGGCGAATGCTTCGTCGAGCGGTACCTGGACCAGCCCCGGCACGTGGAGACCCAGGTCCTCGCGGACTCGCACGGCAATGTCGTCGTCGTCGGCACGCGGGACTGCTCCCTGCAGCGGCGATACCAGAAGCTCGTCGAGGAGGCGCCGGCGCCGTTCCTGTCGGAGGAGCAGCTCACCTCGCTGTACGAGGCGTCGAAGGCCATCTGCCGCAAGGCGGGGTACGAGGGCGCCGGGACGGTCGAGTTCCTGGTCGCCCGCGACGGCATGATCAGCTTCCTTGAGGTGAACACCCGCCTGCAGGTCGAGCACCCGGTGACGGAAGAGGTCTCCGGCATCGACCTGGTGCGCGCGCAGTTCCGGATCGCCGAAGGTGAGGCGCTCGACTTCACCGATCCCGCTCCGCGCGGCCATTCGATCGAGTTCCGGATCAACGGCGAGGACCCGGGACGCAACTTCCTGCCCGCTCCGGGCACCGTGACCACCTTCGTCGCGCCGGCGGGCCCCGGCGTCCGTCTCGACGCCGGCATCGAGAGCGGCAGCGTCATCGGCGGCGCGTTCGACTCCCTGCTGGCCAAGCTGATCGTCACGGGCGCTTCCCGCGAGGAAGCCCTCGAGCGTGCCCGCCGCGCCCTGGACGAGATGGTCGTGGACGGCATGGCCACCGCGCTGCCCTTCCACCGCGCGGTCGTCCGGGACCCCGCCTTCGCACCTGAGAACGCCGCCGAACCGTTCCGCATCCACAACCGCTGGATCGAGACCGAGTTCGACAACACCATCCCCGCCTTCACCGGTGGCACCGACGCCGACACGAGCACCGAGCCCCGCGAGGCGGTGATCGTCGAGGTCGGCGGCAAGCGCCTCGAGGTGGTGCTCCCGGCCGGGTTCGGCGCGACCGCGACGGCGTCCGCCAAGGGCGCGGCGCCCAGGCGGAAGTCCCGCGGCGCGGCCGCCGCCAAGGTGACAGGCGACGCGCTCACCAGCCCCATGCAGGGCACCATCGTCAAGGTGGCGGTGAACGAGGGCGACACGGTCGCCGCCGGTGACCTCGTGATCGTCCTGGAAGCCATGAAGATGGAGCAGCCCATCAACGCGCACCGCGACGGCAGGATCACTGATCTCGCCGCGGCCGTCGGCGCGGTGGTGACCAGCGGCGCCGTCCTGTGTGAGATCAAGGACTGACCCCGCCGGCCCGCCGTCGGCTGTCTCACCACGTCTGTCCGCTTCGTAAGCTGCGGATATGAGCGACGGCGAAGACAGCTCGACGGCGGGCGGCCAGGACGGCACCGTGACCGCCACCGAGCAGGAACAGCAGCGCCCGCCACTGACGGGTCGGATCTACTACCTCCTGGGTGGCACGCTTCCGTCGACCTATCGCGCATGGATCTCGCACGATCTGACCGGTTCCGGCTGGCGGACGCGGCAGGCGGCACGTCCCGTCCTGCTGATGGCGCCGTTCGCGGTGATCTTCGCACTGCTTCCGGGAGCGATCGCCGTCCGCGCGACCGTGGTCGCCTTCCTGCTGGTCTCGGGGGCGGGGCTGGGATTCGCGACCAGCGGGTACTTCCGTAACCGACGGCTCGAACAGCACGGTTTTCCTCCCGTACTGGCCGTCGAGGACGACGACGACGAGTAGGGCCGCACCCACCCGGTGCCATACCGCGCGCGATGCGCACCCTCCGGCGGATGGTGCGCACGCACAGAACGAGCAGACCGATGACGGCACCGGCGGGCCGCGGTACCCCGGACGAGCCTCGTGCACCCACGTCGGCATTCACAGCCGCTCCTTCCGGCGGGGACTGGTCGGCGACATTCGCACGGCCCAGCGCAGGACATCCACGTCTCCGCTCATGGCGACGCCCGCCAGAAAAGCAGTGCGGATTTCGAACACGGGTTCGATGGTAGCGGATGAGGCCGGCGCCGACAATGACGCCCTTTGGCGATGAGTGGCTCCAAGAAGAAACCACACTGCCAAGAAATACCCTGGCGAACGCCATCCGCGGAGCTCGCAACCAAAAAGCCAATGAAAAGAATTCTCCGGCGCACGGTGGATTCGGCTCGACAGCGGACCTATGCTTCGGGTGACAGACCCGCTCGATCGACCGGTGGGCGCGCAGATGTCACTGCCCGGAGCAGGCCAGCGATGCGCGTAGCGACCTGACTGCCGGCGGTCCAGCACCGCCGGCAGCCGTTTCCGTGACCGCGCCTCACCTCAGGCCGGATTGTCGAAGCCCGCGAAGAAGTCCCTGGGTCGCAGGACGCGGGCGGCCTCGGTGATGGAGCCGGACAGCGACGGATAGATGGAGAAGGTGTGCGCGATCTGATCGACGGTAAGACCGTGTTCGACCGCGAGCGCCACGGACAGAATCAGTTCGGAGGCGCGCGGTGCGACAATGACGCCACCCAGGACGCTTCCGCTCCCGGGACGGCAGAACAGTTTGACGAAACCGTCCTCGACACCCATCATCTTTGCTCGGGGATTACGCGAGAGCGGCACGGTCGTCACCTCGGCCGCCACCGCGCCGGTGTCCTTCATCACCTGGGTGACGCCGACGGTGGCGATCTCCGGCTCGGTGAAGATATTGGACGACACGGTGCCGAGCCGCAGCGGGCTGACCGCCTCGCCGAGCGCATGCCACATCGCGATCCGGCCCTGCATCGCCGCGACCGAGGCGAGCGGCAGCACGCCGGTGCAGTCACCAGCCGCGTAGACGCCGGGAACCGAGGTGCGCGACATCCGGTCGACGTTCACGTGCCCGCCCGGACCGAGCCGGACGCCGACGTCGGTCAGGCCGAGGCCCTTCGTTCGCGGCACCGAGCCCACCGCCATCAGGGCGTGGCTGCCCGTCACCGTGCGTCCGTCGGTGAGTTCGACGATCACCCCGTCTCCGATCCGGCGGACGGACGCCGCACGCGAGCGGTTCAGCACCTCGATCCCGCGCCGCACGAAGACCTCCTCGATGACCCGCGCCGCGTCCGGATCCTCGCCCGGCAGGACCCGCTCCCGCGACGACACCAGGGTGACCTCCGCGCCGAGCGCACGGTAGGCGCTCGCGAACTCGGCCCCGGTGACACCCGAGCCGACGACCACCAGATGCTCCGGGATCTCCTTGAGGTCGTAGAGATGGCGCCAGGTGAGAATGCGCTCGCCATCCGGCTGCGCCGTCGACAGGTCCCGGGGCGAGGCACCCGTCGCGATGAGGATCACATCGCCCACGAAGGTCTCACCGCTGCTCGTCTCGATCGCGTGCGGGCCGACGAGCCGGCCGGCGGCATGAACCACCTCGACCCTCTCCCGCTGCAGCCGACGCTCGATGTCCGCCGACTGCGCCTTCGCGAGCTCCCGGACCCGCTCGTACACCTGCTCAGGCTCTACGCTGACGACTTCGGGCGGAGTGAGCGCCGGACCCGAATCGGCACTGCTCGGCATTCCCCAGGCGACCGCGGGCAGCGCCGGCTCGCCACCGGCACCGGGGCCGTGGGGCTGGATGCCGAGCCCCGGAGCGAGTGCGAGGTTCGTCATGGTTTCCGACGTCGCGATCAAGGTCTTGGAGGGAACGCAGTCGGTGAGCACGCAGGCACCGCCGATACCGTCCGAGTCGATGACCGTGACGGTCGCGCCGAGCGACGCTCCCACAAGCGCCGCCTCGTAGCCGCCAGGTCCTCCGCCGAGAATGACGATGCGCGTCACGTGTCCTCCCGATCTGACATCTCCTCCTTTCATCTTCCCCCGTCCCGAAGTCCGCGCTCCTCCCGGTGCGGAGTGCTCCGTAGGATCACACCCGGAGGTCGAGGGTTCGATGTCATACAAGTCACCTAACTTCCATCATTGAACCGAAAAGCGTGTTCCATAACCACGCACCGTCACCCCGAGAGACGACGATGACCTTGTACGCGGCCTACGCCGGCAATCTTGACCCGGCGCAGATGAAGGAGCGGGCGCCCCACTCGCCTGTCACCGGCACCGGTTGGATCGACGGGTGGCGACTCACGTTCGGCGGCGAGAACGTCGGGTGGGACGGTGCCCTCGCCACCATCGTCGAGTCCGCGGGCAAGCACGCCTACGTGCTCCTCTACGACCTCGACCGCTACGACCTGGAGCGACTCGACATCTGGGAGGGCGCCGACACGGGGCTGTACACCCGCATCCGCGTCCGGGTGTCGACCCTGGACGGCGAGGCCCTCGCCTGGACCTACATCCTCAACTCCTATGAGGGTGGCCTGCCGTCCCGGTGGTACCTGGACATGATCGCCAATTCCGCGGAGAAGGCGGGCGCGCCCGCCGACTACGTCGAGGAGCTGCGCGCCCGGCCCAGCGCCTGACCGGCGGCCGCGAACCTGAGCCGGATCAGGCCGCGGCAGGAGGCCTGCGCAACAGCTCCACCGCGGCGCCCGCGAGCAGGCGGACGCCAACGCCGATGGCCCGTTCGTCCACGTCGAAGGCGCCCTGATGAAGGTCGTAGGTGGCACCACCGGGCACCCGCGTGCCCAGCCGGGCCAGTGCTCCCGGCACGTGGTTGAGGTACCAGCCGAAGTCCTCACCGCCCAGCGACTGGGCGACGGTCCTCGACGCGCCATGCCCCAACGACCGGTCGACAACGCTCTGGAAGACATCCACGACCTCGGCGCTGTTCACCACCGGCGGCACTCCGCGGCGATAGTCGACCACGATCTGCGCGCCGTACGGCGCGACTATCTGCTCGGCGAGGCCCGTTACCAGTGTCGGGACGGTCTCCCAGGTCTCCCGGGACAGGGTGCGCACGGTGCCGCGCAGCTGGCCGCTGCGCGGAATCGCGTTCGCGACCGTGCCGGCCTGGATCTGCCCCCACACCATCGACAGCGCCGAGCGCGGGTCGACCAGCCGGCCCAGCGCGGCGGGCAGGTCGGTGGCGAGCCGGGCCATCGCGTAGATCAGATCCACGGTGTTCTGCGGGCGGGAGGTGTGGCCGCCGGGCCCAGCGACCGTGATCTCCACCGCGTCGGCGGCCGACGTGATCGGCCCCGTGCGCAGCCCGATGGTCCCGGCGTCGAGCGCGGGATCACAGTGGACGGCGATCGCCGCCGACGCCGGCTTCAGCACGCCGGCGTCGATCACGTCCAGCGCGCCACCCGGCATCAGCTCCTCCGCCGGCTGGAACACCAGGCGGATCGTGCCCGGCAGCGGCGCCGTCCGGGCGTACTCCGCGAGCGCCAGACCTGTGCCCAACGTCACCACGGTGTGCACGTCATGCCCGCACGCATGCGCCACCCCGGGCACGGTGGACCGGTAGGGCACGTTCTTGCTGTCCGGCAGGGGCAGCGCGTCGAGGTCGGCGCGAACGATCACCACCGGCGCCGCGGGATCCGCATCCACGCCGACCCCGATGTCACACCACAGCCCAGGTACGTCCGGCAGCCGCTGCGGCGACAGCCCGGCCGCGCGCAGTCGCGCCTCCACCTGTCCGGCCGTGCGCCGCTCCTGGCGGCCGAGTTCCGGATGCGCGTGCAGGTCGCGGCGCAGGGCGACCAGCTCGGACTCATGAGCGGCCACCCACCCGGCGACCGCGGCGATCTCGTTGGCCTCCATCTGTCGGCCAGGCTCCTCCCTCGATCCCCATCCCGCGGCGCGACGCGCACAACCGGCCGTAAACGGCACGCGGGCTGTCGGATGCCGCCGCGACCCGCCGGCCGGGGGCTAGAAGCCCACGACCGGACGTCCGGCGTTCATCTCCTCCAGCAGGGTATCGACCACCCGCGCGAGATCTCCGTCAGCACGCCCCGCGGCGGCCCGCTGACGTGTGTAGCTCGCCCCGGCCTCGAGAATGACCAGCACGTCGGACAGCTCTCGCGCACACCCGAGCCGGTGGGCGACCGGGAGCAGGTCTTCCACCAGATCCACCAGGTCGTCCCGGACGGACCGCACCGCCCCGTGACCATCGATCATGATCTGGGCGTCGAGGCCGTAGCGGGCCGCCCGCCACTTGTTCTCCTGCACCAGCCACCGCTGCGGCCTAGGAAGGCTGTAGCCGCGGTCGATCTGGGTGTTCATCCGGTCGACGAGGCACTGCGCCAGCGCCGCGACCGCGCCGACCTCCATCAGGGTCGGCAGGCCGTCGCAGATCCGCAGCTCGACGGTGCCGAAGTTGGGATGCGGCCGGATGTCCCACCACACCTCGCGGATCGTCTCGATCGTCCCGGACGTCACGAGCGTGCCCATGAACGTCTCGAACCCCGCCCAGTCCTCCAGCGGGTAGGGCAGGCCCGCCGTGGGCAGGCTCGCGAACACCTGGGAGCGCGACGACGCGAGCCCCGTGTCGTCCCCCAGCCAGTAGGGCGACGACGCGGACAGCGCGAGGAAGTGCGGGATGTGCGCCATCAGCGCGTTCATGATCGGCATGGCCTTGTCGGGCGAGCGCACACCGACGTGCACGTGCACCCCGAAGATCAGCAGCCGCCGGGCGAGCCACTGCATCTGGCTGACCAGCCGGGAGTACCGGATGTCGTCGGTGATCCGCTGATGGGTGTAGTCGCTGAGCGGATGGGTGCCGCTGCACATCAGCGCGACCCCGCGGCGCTCCGCGAGGTCGCGCAGCAGCGAGACGGTGCCGGCCAGGTCGGCGGTGGCCTCCCCGACCGACCCGCACACCCCGGTGATGACCTCGATGGTCGACTCGAACAGCTCGTGCTTCGCCTTGGCCGCCTCCCGCTCGCCGACCTTGGCGCGCAGTTCCTCCAGGATCGCGGTGGCCTCTCCGCGCAGCTGCCGGGTCTGCTGGTCGACAAGCTGCAGTTCCCACTCGATACCGAGACTGGAGCTCGCCGACGACGAGAACGGGATCTGCACTCGGGCTCCTCGGCTCGGGGCGGCACCGACTGGGGACAGCCGTCATCGCTGCGCCGCACGCACGGACAGCGAGAAGTGATTACCCCGTTCGATCCGCTGCTACCCCGACACCTGCCGAGGAATCCGGCGGGCCCGGCCGGCCTAGCCGGCGGCGCCCGCGGCGGGCGGCGAGGCGATGACGCGAACCCCGAGCTCACGCAGCTGGCGGTCGGTCACCGGCGTGGGCGCCCCGGTCAGCGGATCCAGCCCGGACTGGGTCTTCGGGAAGGCGATCACCTCACGGATGTTCTCCTCCCCCACCAGAATGGCCACCAGCCGGTCGATGCCGACGGCGAAGCCACCATGCGGCGGCGCGCCGTACCCGAACGGGGTGAGGAAGAAGCCGAACCGGGCGTTCGCCTCCTCGGGGGTGATGCCGAGCAGGCCGAAGATCCGCTGCTGGAGCTCGCCCTCGTGGATCCGGATCGAGCCGGACCCGAGCTCCCAGCCGTTGAGCACCAGGTCGTAGGCCCGGCTGCGGACCTCCAGCGGTGCCGACTCCAGCTTGTCCAGGTCATCCGGATGCGGCCGGGTGAAGGGATGATGGCCGGGCTTCGGCCGCCCGGTCGCCGCGTCGATCCCGACGAACAGCGGGAAGTCGACCACCCACACGAACCGCAGCGGGCCCTGCCCAGCGGGCGGGCGACCGAGATCATTGCGCAGCTGCCCGAGTACCTCGCAGGTCGTCGACCACTCGTCGGCGACCAGCAGCAGGAGGTCACCCTCGGCGGCGTCGGTCGCCGCGACGATGCCGGCGACCTCGGCGTCGCTGAGGAACTTGCGTACCGGCGACTCCAGCTCACCACCGGCGGCGACCCGCATCCACACCAGGCCCTTCGCGCCCAGCGACTTGGCCCGCTCGGTCAGATCGTCGAGGCGGCGCCGGTTGTGCGACGCCGAGCCGCCAGGCACCCGGATGCCCTTGATCGCCGCCGCCCCGGCGAAGGCCTTGAAACCGCTGCCGGCGAACACCTCGGTGAGCTCGACGAGCTCCATCCCGAACCGCAGGTCCGGCTTGTCCGCGCCGAAGCGGTTCATCGCCTCGTGCCAGGTGATCCGCTCGATCGGCGGCACCGGGCCGTCCGTCACCGCCGCCGCGGCGGCGAGCACCGCGGCGGACACCACGTCGAGCACGTCGTCCTGGTCGACGAAGCTCATCTCCAGGTCAAGCTGGGTGAACTCGTACTGGCGGTCGGCGCGCAGATCCTCGTCGCGCAGGCAGCGGGCGAACTGGAAGTACCGGTCAGTGCCGCCCACCATGAGCAGCTGCTTGAACAGCTGCGGCGACTGCGGCAGCGCGTAGAAGCTGCCCGGGAACTGCCGGGACGGGACGATGAACTCCCGCGCGCCCTCCGGCGTCGACGGCATCAGCAGCGGCGTCTCCACCTCGACGAAGTCACGCGGCCCGAGCGCCGCGCGCATCGCGGCGAGCACCGCCGAGCGCGCCCGCAGGTTGCGCTGCATCCGCTCGCGGCGCAGGTCGAGGTAGCGGTAGGCGAGGCGGGTCGACTCGTCGACCGCGTCGGCCCGGTCGTCGAGGGGGAACGGCGGCGGGGTGGCGGTCGAGAGGATCTCGACCGCGCAGTCGCGCAGCTCGACCTCGCCGGTGGCCAGCGCCGGGTTCGCGGTGCCCTCCGGGCGGATGACCACCGTGCCCGTCACCCGCAGCACGTACTCCGAGCGGACGTCGACCGAACCGTCGACGACGACCTGCACGAGGCCGGAGTGATCCCGCAGATCGACGAACGTCAGCGACTGCCCGTGCTGGCGGCGGTGCGCGACCCAGCCGCACACCGAGACGGTCCGGTCGACGTGATCAGCCCGCAGGTCACCACACAGGTGCGTGCGCATGGCCGTGCGCTGCCCGCCGGCCGGGGCATCCCCCGGGACCGGAATCGGAAGCTCGCCGGTGGCCGGCTGGGTTGTAGTCATCGGTCCGTCGTTCCCATCACTGTCCGGTTCGGCCCGCCGAGCATGCTCCGTGCCCGGTCTGGTGGCGGCATGTGCCCGTCCGGTGGCGACATCGTCACGCTCACCGCGGGTCCCGCCCCGACCCTATCGGCCGCTGTGCCCCGACGGTCCGATCAGGCCACTCCAGGGCCCGCGGCCGCCCACCGCCAAGCGCCGAGACCCCGGCCGGCCCGGCTCAGCGACGCAGGGCCCGGCTCAGCGACGCAGGGCCCGGATGAATCGGCCCGCCTCGGTCCGCAGCCGGGCCGGGACGCGCAGGATCTGCCGTCCCCGCGGGGTGGCGAGCTCCATGGTGATCACGTCGCCGTGCTTGACCCCCCGTGACGCCGACACCTCCCGCCGGTCGAACACGACGTCGAACCAGTCGCCCTCCCGCGGGAACGGCGCCAGCACCAGCAGCCGCCGGTCGGTCAGCATGATCCACCGCGAGGCTCCCACCCGGTGCCCGACGAACGACTCGACCTTCGCGGTGAGCCGCCCCGGGCCGTCCGGGTCGGTGAGCCGGCCGCGCAGTACGACCTCGGTGAACTCCCCCGGCTCCAGGGGAACCTGCGGGAGCCGGCGGTGGGACGGCAACAGGGACACGCGCGCCAGTCTCCTCCACCGGCGCCGTACAGTCGCCGGGTGCGGCAGTGGGAGGTCGGCGCGACGGTGGGCGAGGCGAACGTGAACCATGTGACCGTGAACGAAACGGACGCCGACGACACGACCGCCGACGGCACGATCGGGTCGCCCACGATCGTGGACGGCGCCGTCGCCACCGATGCGATCATGGACGATGCGATCGTGGGCGGTGGTCTCACGGACGGTGCCCTCGCGGACGGTGTGAGCGTGCCCCGCCCGGAGCCGGCCGGCCCGGGCGCGAGCGACGGAAACGGGGAGTCGGACGCCGCCTCGTCGGCCGCCCGGCTCGCGGAGCTGACCGGCGCCACGCGGCACGACGTCGCGATCATGCTGGGATCGGGCTGGCGGCCGGCCGCCGACGTGCTGGCCGCTCACGCCGACGAGGTCACCGAGGTCAGCTTCGCGCAGCTCGGCGGATTCCCGATGGGGACGCAGGTGCCCGGTCACCGACCGGTCGCCCGTTCCGTGCGCGTCGGCGATCGCCGCCTGCTCATCTTCCTCGGCCGCGTGCACGCCTACGAGGGCCACCCGCTGTCCCAGGTCGTGCACGCGGTCCACCTCAGCCGCGCCGCCGGTGCGTCCGCCGTCGTCCTGACGAACGCGGCTGGTGGCCTGCGCGACGACCTGCGCATCGGCCAGCCGGTGCTCATCGCCGACCATCTCAACCTGACGGGACGGTCACCGCTGGTGGGGGCGGCTTTCACCGACCTGACCGACGCGTACTCCCCCCGGCTGCGCGCGCTCGCCCGGGCGGTCGACCCGACCCTCGTCGAGGGTGTCTACGCCGGCCTGCCCGGCCCGCACTTCGAGACGCCGGCGGAGATCAGGATGCTGCGGGTGCTCGGCGCCGACCTGGTGGGAATGTCGACCGTGCACGAGACGATCGCCGCCCGGGCGCTCGGCGTCGAGGTGCTCGGCCTGTCGCTGGTGACCAACCTGGCCGCCGGGATGACCGGCCAGCCGCTGGACCACCTGGAGGTGCTGGCCGCCGGCGCGGCCGCCGCCGAGCGGATGGGTGTCCTGCTCGCCGACGTCGTCACCCGGATCTGACCGACCCGGCCGCGCCTCGCGACGATGCCGCCTACCGCCGACCCCCGCCCCGGCCCGCCGGGCACACCGCCCCCCAGGACATCCGCGGAGCTGCCTGAGGTGCTGGCCACGCAGGTCAACGCGTGGCTCGCTGCCGACCCCGACCCCGCGGACCGGGCCGAGCTCGACCGGCTGCACGCCGCGGCGGCCACCGACCAGGGCGCGCTGGCCGACCTGGAGGACCGCTTCCGCGCCCCGCTGCGCTTCGGCACCGCCGGGCTGCGTGGTCCGCTGCGCGCCGGACCCGCGGGCATGAACACCGCCGTCGTCCGCCGCGCCGCCGCCGGGCTCGCCGCCTGGCTGCGGGCACGGGCGGACGAGCGGGCGGCGAACCGGGTGCCGCTCGTCGTCGTGGGGTACGACGCCCGGCACCGCAGCGAACCGTTCGCGGTGGACAGCGCGCGGGTCCTGGCCGGGGCCGGGCTGCGCGCACTGGTGCTGCCGAGGCCGCTGCCCACCCCGGTGCTGGCGTTCGCCGTTCGGCGGCTGAACGCCGACGCCGGAGTGATGGTGACCGCCAGTCACAACCCCGCCACCGACAATGGCTACAAGGTCTATCTCGGCGGCGAGGGCGCCGGCGGCGAGAGCACTGACGACGCGGATCCGGGCCGGGGCGTCCAGCTCGTGGCGCCGGCCGACGCCGACATCGAGCGACGGATCGCCGCCGTCGGCCCCGCCAGGGCCATCCCGCTCGCCGACTCCTGGCGGCGCACGGACGACCCGACCCTCGAAAACCCACGCGATGTAGGGCAGACCCCCAGCGGCCGGCGGCCGGACGATCTGCGGCTGCCCGGCGACGGCCCGGTCGTCGAGCAGTACGTGCGGGCCGCCGCGGCGACGGCACTCGACCTGCTCGCGCCGGAGGGGACGGCCTCGACGGCCGGCCCGGGCTCGACGAATAGCCCGGGCTCGACGGCCGACCCGGGCTCGACGAATAGCCCGGGCTCGACGGCCGACCCGGGCTCGACGGCCGTCGTCGTCTACACGCCGTTGCACGGGGTCGGTGGCCAGGTGCTCGCTGACGTCTTCGCCGCCGCCGGGCTGCCGCGTCCGGTGGTCGTCGAGGAGCAGGCCAGGCCGGATCCGGACTTTCCGACCGTGCGATGGCCGAATCCGGAGGAGCCCGGCGCGATGGATCGGGCGCTGGCGCTCGGCGAGCGTGTCGGCGCCGACGTGGTGCTGGCGACCGACCCGGACGCCGACCGCTGTGCCGTCGCGGTCGGCGGGCGGATGCTGACCGGCGACGAGGTCGGCCTGCTGCTCGCCGACCTGGTCCTGCGCCGCCGGCCCGGACCGGTGGCGACGACGCTGGTGAGCTCTCGTGGCCTGCGCGCGCTCGCCGCCTCCTACGGGGTGCCGTACCGAGAAACCCTCACCGGCTTCAAGTGGATCATGCGGGCGGATGCGCGGCTGGTCTTCGGGTACGAGGAGGCGCTCGGGTACGCCATCGCGCCCGACCTGGTCCGGGACAAGGACGGCATCACCGCCGCGCTCGCGATCGCCCTGCTCGCGGGGGATGCCCGCCGCCGCGGGCTGACGCTGCTCGATCTGCTCGACGAGCTGGCCGTCCGGATCGGCGTGCATCTCACCACGGCGCGCTCGGTGCGCGTCACCGACCCCGACGACCTCGACACGATCATGCGCCGCCTGCGCGCCGCGCCCCCGTCGCACCTCGCCGCCCGGCCGGTCACCGCCCACCGCGACCTGCTGCGCGGCGGCACCGCCGCCGACGACGCGGCCACCGTCCTGCCACCGGCCGATGTGCTCGAGCTGTCACTCGACCGGGACCGCGTGATCATCCGCCCCAGCGGCACGGAGCCCAAGCTGAAGATCTACGTCGAAGCGGTCGAGCCCGTCGCCGGTGCCACCCGCGCCGGCGTCCCCCCGGCCCGAACCCTCGCGCGCCGCCGTCTCACCGACCTCACCGCGGCCGTCGACGCCCTGCTCACCGGCCTCCCCTGACGGCGCCGGTCCCGCTCACATCAGGCCGAAGATGCGGTCGCCGGCGTCGCCCAGGCCGGGGACGATGTAGGCGGTGTCGTTGAGCCGTTCGTCGACGGCGGCCGCCACGACGGTCAGCTCCGCCGCCGCATCGGCCGGCAGGCCGGACTCGAGCGCGACGAGCCCCTCCGGCGCGGCCACGACCGCGACCACCGTGATGCCACGGGCGCCGCGGTCGAGCAGCAGGCGCAGGCAGTGCAGGGCGGACCCGCCGGTGGCGAGCATCGGGTCGAGCAGGAACACGGGGTGCCCAGCGAGATCGTCGGGCACGGACTCCAGGTAGGCGGTCGGCTGGTGGGTGGTCTCGTCGCGGGCGAGACCGATGAAGGCGGTGTGCGCGGTCGGGAGCAGGGCCAGCGCCGCGGGCAGCATGCCGAGGCCGGCGCGCAGGACTGGCGCGACGACGGGCTCGGCCGCCAGCCGGGTGCCGGCCGTCGTCGCGAGCGGCGTCGTCACGGTCACCGGCATCACCGGCAGCGCGCGGGTGGCCTCGTAGACCAGCATCGTCGCGAGGTCGTGCAGGGCGGGCCGGAAGCGGTCACGGGGCGTGCGCTCGTCCCGCAGGACAGTGAGCGCCATCGCCGCCAGGGGGTGGTCCACGACGTGCAGGTGCACAGACTGACTCCTCGGCACTGGAGCGGGTCGGGGTGAGCGACGCGCGGACGGGAGACCAACGGGAGGGCCGGCGAGGCTGGCCGGGTCGGCCAGCACGGTTTGGCAGGAGTGCGCGGTCTGGTAAGCGTGCGCGGGTTCGTAGGCGTGCGCGGGTTGGCAGGCGTGCACGGGTTGGCAGGTGTGCGCGGGTTGGCAGGTGTGCCCAGGTTGGCAGGCATGTGTGGGTCGGCAATGGTGCGCGGGTCGGCAATGATGCAAGGTATGACACGCGTGCCCGCCGGAGCCGACCGTCCCGCCGAGCAGCCCGGGTCCGCCTCACCTTCACCGTCGCCGCAGGAGCCGACGCCGGGGCGGCCCGTCCTGCGGCGTGCCGAGGTCGCCCGGATGATCGACCACACCCTGTTGGCGCCGGCGGCCACCGACGAGGAGGTGCTGGCGCTGTGCGCGCAGGCGACCCGACTCGGGGTCGGCGCCGTCTGCGTGGCGCCGACGCACGTCTACCTGGCGGCTGCGAGCATTCGGCGCGGTGACCGCGACGAGCGGACGCCCACCGCCGCCGTGGCCACGGTGGTCGGGTTCCCGCATGGCAACCATCTGACCGTCATCAAGGCGGAGGAGGCGCGCCGCGCGGTCGCGGACGGCGCCACCGAGGTCGACATGGTCATCGACATCGCGAACGCGATGGACGAGAACTGGCAGGCGATCGAGACCGAGATCATCGAGGTCCGGCTGTCCGTGCCGCCGCACGTGATCCTCAAGGTCATCCTGGAGACGGCGCTGCTGCCCGACGAGAGCATCATCGCCGCCTGCCGGGCGGCCGAGGCCGGCGGCGCCGAGTTCGTCAAGACGTCGACCGGTTTCCATCCGGCGGGTGGCGCCAGCGTGCGGGCTGTGCGCGCGATGGCACGGGCGGTGGGAGGCCGCCTCGGGATCAAGGCATCGGGCGGGATCCGCACCGCCGACCAGGCGACCGCGATGATCGACGCCGGGGCGACCCGCCTCGGCCTGTCGGCCTCCGAGGACGTCCTGGCCGGATTTCCCGTCTGACAGACCCACGCTGCCTCCACCACCGGGCCGCGCCATCGAATCGCGCCACCGAGCGTGATGAAAAGATGACACAGAGCAGGGAGAACCGCCCGCCATCCTGCCCCGTTCTCCCCTCAGGCGGCGGCTCCGGCGGGCACCCAGCAGTCCGCCAGGTGGTCGTCGACCAGGCCACAGGCCTGCATGAGCGCGTAGGCGGTGGTCGGGCCGATGAAGACGAACCCGGTGGCGCGCAGCGACTTCGCCAGCGCCACTGACGCCGGCGTCATCGCCGCGACGTCGGACAGCCGGACCGGACGCGGGGCGGCGGGCGGCTGATGGGCCCAGATCAGCTCGGGTAGCGGGCGGTCGAGCGCGAGCACGGCCCGGGCGTTGGCGATGGTTGCCTCGATCTTGCGGCGGTTGCGGACGATCCCGGCGTCCGCAAGTAGCCGCTCGACGTCGGCCGGACCGAACGCGGCGACCGCGGCGGGATCGAAGTCGGCGAAGGCGGCGCGAAACGCCGGCCGCTTGCGCAGAATCGTCAGCCAGGACAGGCCGGACTGGAACGCCTCCAGCGTGAGCCGCTCGAACAGGCCCACCGTGTCCCGCACCGGGCGGCCCCACTCGCCGTCGTGGTACTCGATGTACTCCGGCGCGGACAGGCCCCACGGGCAGCGCGCCCGCCCGTCCGCCCCGAGCACCGCGCCGCCCGCGTCGGCGGCAGGTGCCGCGGGCCGCTCGTCCGCCGGCAGGGTCGTGCTCATCTCGCGAAGTCCTCCTGGACGTAGGGCGCGTAGCCCGGCTTGATGACGTCGTTGATCAGGATGAGCCGTTCGTCGAACGGCAGGAACGCCGACTTCATCGCGTTGAGCGTCAGCCAGCGGATGTCCGACCAGCCGTAGCCGTGCACGTCGACGAGGGTGGCGAACTCGCTGGACAGCGACACGCCGCTCATCAGCCGGTTGTCCGTGTTCACCGTCACGCGGAAGTGCAGCCGGCGCAGCAGGCCGATGGGGTGCCGCTCAATGCTCGGTGCGGCACCGGTGTGCACGTTCGACGTCGGGCACATCTCCAGCGGCACCCGCACGTCACGCACGTAGTTCGCCAGGTTGCCGAGAGTGGCCTTGCCGTCCGGGTCGACGGTGATGTCGTCGACAATGCGCACGCCGTGGCCGAGCCGGTCCGCGTTGCACCACTGGACCGCCTCCCAGATCGACGGCAGCCCGAACGCCTCGCCGGCATGGATCGTGAAGTGGCCGTTGGCCCGCTGGATGTACTGGAAGGCGTCCAGATGGCGGGTCGGCGGGTTGCCGGCCTCGGCGCCGGCGATATCGAAGCCGACGACACCCGCGTCGCGCCAGCGCACCGCGACCTCGGCGATCTCCAGCGACCGGGCCTGGTGGCGCATGGCCGTGAGCAGCGCGCGGATCCGCAGCGGCGTGCCGGCGGCGCCGGCGCGGAACCCGTCGAGCACCGCCTCGACCACGGCGTCCAGGGACAGGCCGCGCCCGACGTGCAGTTCGGGGGCGAAGCGCACCTCCGCGTAGACCACGCCGTCAGCCGCGAGGTCCTCGGCGCACTCGCGGGCGACCCGCGCGATCGCCTCCGGGGTCTGCATGACGGCCACGGTGTGGCTGAACGTCTCGAGGTAGCGCACCAGCGACCCGCTGTGCGCGCCGCCACGGAACCAGGTGCTCAGGGCGTGCACGTCGGTGGTCGGCAGGTCCCGGTAGCCGACCTCGTCGGCGAGCTCCACCACGGTGGCCGGCCGCAGGCCACCGTCGAGGTGGTCGTGCAGCAGGACCTTCGGCACCCGACTGATCTCGTCGACCGTGATCGGGCCGGGCGCGGTGTCGTTGGTCATCTCTCCTCCGTCTCACCCCAGACGGTAGGACACGGGTCCGACAGAACTCAGCGGACGCGGCCGAGGACGAGGGGGGTGGCGGCCGGTGGCGCCGGGCCGACGGCGATCGCGCCGGTGAGGGCCACGCGGGCCCGGTCGAAGGTGGCCGGATCGTCGGTGTGCAGCTCCAGCAGCGGGCGGCCCGCCTCGACCGGATCGCCGACGCCCGCGAGCCAGCGCACCCCCGCCGCGGCCGACACCGCATCCTCCTTGCGGGCCCGCCCGGCGCCCAGCCGCCAGGCCGCGACCCCCACTGCGCGAGCATCCAGCCTGGTCAGATACCCCGACGCCGGCGCTGGCACGGTCTCGACCGTCGAGGCGCGGGGCAGCGCCGCATCGGGATCGCCGCCCTGGGCCGCCACCATCGCCCGCCACACGGGGTACGCCTCCCCGCGCGCCAGTACCTCCGCCGGATCAGGTGTCGGGCCGCCCGCGCCGGTACCGCTGTCCGCCCCCGCCAGGTCGAGCATGAGCCGGGCGAGGGCGACCGTGACCTCCACGACGTCGGCCGGGCCGCCGCCGCGCAGCACGTCCACCGCCTCGGCCACCTCCAGGGCGTTGCCGGCGGTCCGCCCGAGCGGGCTGTCCATCGCGGTGAGCAGCGCCTCGGTGCGCACGCCGGCCGCCGCGCCCAGCCCGACCATCGTCCGTGCCAGCTCCCGGGCCTCACCCGCCGAGGTCATGAACGCGCCACTGCCGACCTTGACGTCGAGCACGAGCGCCGACGTCCCCTCGGCGATCTTCTTGCTCATGATGGACGAGGCGATCAGCGGGATCGACTCGACCGTCCCGGTGACGTCGCGCAGTGCGTACAGCCGGCGGTCGGCGGGGGCGAGACCGGCCCCGGCGGCGCAGATCACCGCGCCGATCTCGCCGAGCTGGCGGCGCATCCGCCCCAGTGGCAGGTCGGCCCGCCAACCGGGGATCGACTCCATCTTGTCCAGGGTCCCGCCCGTGTGCCCGAGGCCGCGCCCGGACAGCTGCGGGACGGCGACCCCGCAGGCCGCGACGAGCGGCACCAGCGCCAGCGAGACCTTGTCCCCGACGCCGCCGGTGGAGTGCTTGTCGACGGTCGGACGGCCGACGCCGGCCAGGTCCAGCCGCTCGCCACTGTCGATCATGGCGCCGGTCCAGCGGGCCAGCTCGGCCGGCGACATGCCGCGCCACACCACGGCCATCAGGTACGCCGACATCTGTTCGTCGGCGACGGCGCCGCGGGTGTAGGCGTCCACCAGCCAGTCGATGGCCTCACCGGACAGCGAGCGACCGTCCCGCTTGGCTCGGATCAGATCGACGGCGTCGAAGGCGGCGCTCATCCCCGCCCCCCGGCCGACGACGCGGGCGTGCCGGGCGTGCCGGGCGTGCCGGGTGACGGTGGGTCCGGCAGGTCGGCGGGCCCGAACGCGCCGGGCAGCAGCTCGGCCAGCGGGCGCACCCCGTCCGCGGTGGCGACCAGCAGATCCGGACCGCCGTGCTCGTGGAGAAGCTGGCGGCAGCGGCCGCAGGGCGCGAGCGGGCGCCCGTCCGCGTCGACGCAGACGAAGGCGACCAGCCGCCCGCCGCCACGGGCGTGCAGCGCCGAGACCAGCCCGCACTCGGCGCACAGCGCGAGACCGTAGGAGGCGTTCTCCACGTTGCAGCCGACGACGATCCACGGCTCGTCGCCGGTGGTCCGCCCGTCCGCGTCCGGCAGGTCGACGACCAGTGCGGCGGCGCCGACCCGCAGGCCGGAGTAGGGCGCGTACGCGCCGCGGGCGACGCGGGCGGCGGCTTCGCGCAGCCGCGCCCAGTCACGGTCGTCGACCGTCCATCTCATGTCTGCGGCTCCCTGTCGCTCGTGCCCGCCCGCATCGTCGGCCGCCTTCGTCCGGGGCAGGTCAGGCCCCTGTCCGCGCCGGTCCGCGTGGTCTGGTCGGGTGCTGTCGCCAGCATGCCCGACCGTCCTGAACCCGCCACGATGTGATCCCATGGACGCGAGGCTCACCGTCGACGAGGAAGGGGGAGAAGCATTGGCAGGCGAGTCCCCGGGCAACCCGGGCCTCCCGAGCTCTGCCGGGGCGGCCCTGGTCGGCGGGCGCTACCGGCTCGACGGCATTCTCGGGCGCGGCGGATTCGGGGTGGTGCACCGGGCCACCGACGAGCTGCTGCACCGGGTGGTCGCCGTCAAGGAGGTCCGGCTGCCGATCAGCGAGAGCGGTCTGGAGCGTGACCGTGCCCGGGAGCGGGTGCTGCGGGAGGCACGCGCGGCCGGGCGGCTGCACCATCCGGGCGCGGTGACCGTCCTCGACGTCATCGACGACGGCGATCTGCCCTGGATCGTGATGGAGTTCGTCGAGGGCCGGTCGCTGGCGCGGATCATCGCCGACGAGGGCCCCCGTCCGATCGACGAGACATGCCGGATTGGCATCAGTCTCGCGTACGCGCTGGAGGCCGCGCACCGGCTCGGCGTCGTGCACCGGGATGTCAAACCGAGCAACGTGCTGGTCACACCCGATGGGCGGGCCCGACTCACCGACTTCGGCATCGCGGTGAGCCACGGCGATCCCCGCCTGACAAGCACCGGTATGGTGCTCGGCTCGCCCGCCTACCTGCCGCCCGAGCGAGCCCGGGGGGACACCGGCAGCGCCGCGGGCGACCGCTGGGGGCTTGGGGCGGCCCTGTTCACCACCGTCGAGGGCACCCCGCCCTACGCCGGCGCCAACGCGATCGCGGTGCTGGCGGCCCTCATGCGGGGGCAGCGCCAGCCCTTCCGGCTCGCCGGCCCGCTGGCCCCCCTCATCGACGATCTGATGGCACCGCGGGCGGCCGAGCGCCCCTCCCTGTCGACGGTGCGCCGGCGGCTGCGCGAGATCCTCGCCCACGCGGGCGGCCCGCGCGCGTCCCGGGGCGCCGGGGGCGCGTCCCGCCCGAAACGGCACGACCTCGCCGCGACCACCCCGCACGAAAACATGACGTCGAACACATCTCCGCAACCGCCTCTCGCCACTGCCACCACAGCGACCCGAGACGATCCGACGGTCGATTCTCCCGCGATCGCCGACGCGCGCGAAGCCGATTCACCGGCACCCACTCCGGCCGGATCGTCCGGCGCGATGACGAACGGTGACGATTCATCACACCCGCCACCCGCGACAGCGCCGGCCGCGGTAACGGAACCAGTACTGAATATCACCACACCGGAATCCCTCGAAAATCACACTGGACACTCCGGAGAGCCGGCGCCGGCTTCATCCGGGAAATCAGAAGACCACCAAACGGACCACGAACACCTGAATGCGGCGCAACATCCGACCGGCGCCTCCACCGGAGAAACACCATCCGACGATCACGCCGCGTCCCTCCAAAACGGCGGGCAACCAGCTGACAACCCGCCGGGCGCGTCCACCCACACCACACCGGGTATCCCGGGCGCCGGCCCGGCGGCGGGCGTGATCGCCCCAGCCACGTCCGCGTCCGGGCAGGTCGAGGCAGCGGTCGCGGGAGTGGCCGCGACGGTCGCCACCGACGCGACGGCGGTGCTGCACGCAGCCACCGACGGTCCCCCCGCGGGCCCCGCCCCGGCCGCGACCGGCCCGGATGACCCCGCGCCCGCCTCCACGGGCGATCCCGGCGACCAGGTGGCCGCGACGGCCACCGACGACGCGCCCACCGTGACGATGGTCGGCGCGGAGGGAGCGGGGAAGGCCGCGGGAATCGTCGGCGCGGAAACGGCTGTCGGCGCAGGGATGACCACCAGCACGAACACGACCATCAGCGCTCAGACGGACATGGACGTCGCGGGTCAGGATGCGGCCACGGCCGTCGCGCCGCTGCCCGCCCCGCCGACCCAGGCCGCCCCGCCGACCCAGGCCGCGCCGCCGCCCGGGCGGGGGCGGCCGCGGCCGCGGCTGACCAGCCCGCTGGACCGGCTGCGCGCCACGGACCGGACGCGCGCGCTGGGCGGGATTCCCGCACGGGCCCGGCTGATCGGCCGCGCGGCCGCCGCCGTCCACCTGCCCGGTCACGCGCACCCGGCCGAACCGGCCCCCGCGCCCGACCTCGCCCGGCCCGCGGACCTCTCCCCACCCGCGGATCCCGCCCAGCGCGCCGACCTGACCCGGCCCGCCGACACCGCGGCGCCGCCCGCACAGACCCCGGCGACCGGACCGACGGCGCCGTCGGTGCCCGTCTCCGACTCGACGTTGCCGGTGCCGGCTCAGCCTGACGCCACGGCGGCGATGTCCCCGCGGCGGTCGGCGGCGAGTACCAGGACGTGGAGCGGGCGGGCGCCGGAGTCCGGCGGCCTGGACGGGAAGGCGCCGGCGGGGAGGCCGGCGGGTCCGGGTGGCCCGCGGCGGGCGCGGACCGTCGCCGTGGCGGCGGTGGCCGTCCTCGTCACCGCCGCGCTCGTCGTCGTGCTGGTCCTGCTGACCACCGCGGGTTCCGACGCCGAATCCGGTCCCGGGCCGGCCACCGCCGGCCCCGCCGGCGAGGTGGCGGACGCCGGTGGAGCGGACCGTCCACCCGGATCGCGCCCGACGGCGGCGACGGGGGGGCGGTCCGCCGCCGTGCGGGCGGCTGATCGCGAGGCCGGGCCCGTCGATCCGGTCGCCCACGGGACCCCGCCGGCCGCCGCGCCGGCCGGCTGGACGTCCTACACCGATCCCGACGCCGGCTGGTCGGTGGCGTACCCGTCCGGCTGGCACCGCCAGCAGGGCCCGGGCGGGGCCGGCAACGTCGATTTCGTGGACCCGGCTACCCGGTCCTTCCTGCGGGTGGGTAGCGTCAGGCAGGCAAACACCTCCGCAATCGGAGACTGGCAACGCAACGAGGCCGGATTCGTTCGGAGCGTGCAGGACTATCGGCGCGTACGGCTCGCTCCCAGCGACGGTGGGGATGGCACCGGCCAGGCCGACTGGGAGTTCACCTACCGCAGGTCGGACGGGATCATGGTTCATGTGCTCAACCGGGGCGCGATTCGCAACGGTCACGGATATGCCCTCTACTGGCATACCCGCGACGACCTCTGGTTGCAGGATCAACCATTGATGCGCCAAGTCTTCGGAACCTTCCGGCCTGGTCCGTGATGTCATCATTCGCCGGACTTCCGACTCTCGTCGCGACGGGAAGCACGCAGGCCGTCAGGCACGCGGATCCGTCCGTCTGTCAGACTTGACACGATGGCCAAATCGGCAAGCGTGCCCCCGGACACCGACCGGCATGGCACGCCTCGTTACGTAGCTCAGCGCTACCGTCTCGACACGCCCATCGGGCGGGGTGGAGCGGGTGTCGTCTGGCGTGGTGAGGACGAGCTCCTCCAGCGGCCGGTGGCCATCAAGGAGATCCTCGTCCCGATGGCCGGCGCGCAGAACGAGCGCGACGCCATCCGGGCCCGTGTCCTGCGCGAGGCGCGCGCGCTGGCCCGGCTGCACAGCCCCGCCATCGTCTCCGTGTACGACGTGGTCGAGGAGCACCAGCGGCACTGGATCGTCATGGAGCTCGTCGACGCGGACAGCCTCGGCGACGTGATCCGCAACCATGGCCCGCTGCCGTTCGACCAGGTCGCGGCCATCGGCCTGGCGCTGACCGACGCGCTCGCCGCCGCCCACTCCGCCGGCGTGCTGCACCGCGACGTCAAGCCGGGCAACGTCCTGCTCGGCCGGGACGGCCGGGTCCGCCTCACCGACTTCGGCATCGCCGCCACCGAGGGCGATGTCACCCTCACCGGGACCGGCGCGCTCGTCGGCTCCCCCGCCTACATCGCCCCCGAGCGGGTCCGCGGCTCGTCCGGCAGCCCGGCCAGCGACCTGTGGGGCCTCGGCGCGACGCTGTACTCCGCCGTCGAGGGCCAGCCACCGTTCGAGGGCCCGGAGACCTACGCGGTGCTCACCGCCGTCGTCGAGGGTCGGCGCCGCGCCTTCCGGCTGGCGGGTCCCCTGCGCAACCTCCTGAGCGATCTGATGGACCGCCCGGCGGAGGAGCGCCCCGACGTCACGGAGATCCGCCGCCGGCTCATCCCCGTCGCCCGCAACGCCAACCCGGTTCCCGCCTCGGTGATGCACGCCCGGTCCCGCGGCGAGGACGACGAGGGCCCGAGCGCGGCCGACGTCGGCCTGGAGAACCTCGACGACGCGGCGGACCGGCCCGCCCAGGCGGCGCCCGGCGGCGGTCCGGCCACCGGCGGCGCGCCCGGGCCGGCCTCCGCGATGCCGCGGACCGGGCCGGACGGCCGCTCCCGCGGCACCGGGCCGCGGGCCGACACCCCGCCGCTGCCCGCGCCGGTCCTGGGATCCGCCGCACCCGGCGAGGCTGAGATCACGGCCGACCCGGTGGTCTCGTCCGCGGCCGCGGACGAGACCGCCATCTCACCCGCGACCGGCGGCGGCCGCGCGTCCGCCCAGGCGGCCCCGCCACGGCGGACCGGTCCCCAGGCAGGCGATCACCACGACGCGCACACCCAGGTCGGGATGTCCGGCCAGGCCACCGGTGCGGTCCGGGGCGGCGCGGACGACGAGACCCGCATCGGCACCCTCCCCATGGTCGGGGCCGCCGATCTCGGCCTGCTCGACGACGATCACGCGGCCGGTCTGGTCCCGCTCGACGAGGCTCGGCGGCGCGCCGATTCCCCGCCCCCCGGCGGGCCCGGCGACGGCTGGCGGCAGGGCGACGACGCGGCCCGGCGGCGCCGGATGACGATCGCCATCGCGGCGGGCGCGGTCGTCGCCCTCGCCGGCGCGATCATCGCCCTGGCGACGCTGTCCGGCGGCGGCTCGTCCGGCGGCCACAACGACGTCGGCGCCCAGGAGACGACCGCCCCACCCACCGCGGCGCAGACCGTCCCCTCGGCCACGCTGCCGGCGTACACCGCTCCGGTCTTCGTCACCCCGGACGCGCCGCGGCACACCCCCCGCCGGCCGCGAAACACTCCGACGCAGACCGTCGAGCCGACGCAGACAGAGGCGCCGCCCTCGGCGACGGCCACCGTGGAGCCCACGCCCAGCGCGACGCCCTCGGCCACGTCCACCTCGCCCAGAGGCCCGTCGCCGAGCTCCGCGCCGACGTCAGCGACGGGCAAGCCGTCCTCGCCCTCCGCGGGCGCGCCCACTCCCCCGCCGACACCGCCCACGGCGCCATAACGATCATCGCAGCGGTGACCCGGATCGTCCGATAGTGAATGTCCGGCCGGCGCGCGGCCGGCCGGCCAGCGAGCTGTCGATCCCGCGGGCCCGCACGGAACCGTGTTTTCACGTCGTTTCCGTCGCCAGAACCCGGCGGGCGTCACCACCGCGGGCATGATGCGGCGCCGCGGGCGTCCCAGGGTCAGGGTGTGTTTTCGGAGAAACGCGCGTGCCCATCCGGGCGCGGGGCTGGATCAGACCGCGCGGCGGGGCATCAGATCCTGCGCCCGCAGCACCCGCAGCAGGTCGTCGGGCTGGATCAGCAGCCTCCCGGTCGGCGGCCGGGTCGGCTCGGACTCGTCGTACTCGATCGTGACGGGCAGGCGGTAGAAGTCGCCGAGGTGGCCGGCGAGCTCCATGAGCCGCCGCTCCGTCTCCTTGCCGCGCCGCCAGGTGCGCTCGTCCGCGTCGGAGTCCTGCGCGCCCTCCCGCTCCAGGCGATGCGTGCGGCACAGCCCGTCCGGGTCCTTCTCGATCGCCCGCTTCCCGCACCGGTGGGCGACGTACCCCCGCCCACCTCCCCTCACCATGGCGGTGCAGCGCTCAAAGTCCCACATGATCGATCAGCGCCCGCTTTCGTCTCGTCCGACCTGCCACCGCGGACCGGTCTCGAAACGCCCGCCCGCCAAGGCTAGGACGGCTACGGAGCATGTCCATGCCCTGGGCGCGGAATTCACACCGATGTCACAGAAAGGCGCGCTTACCGGTTGCGCGGGCACGTAACGCATCAACCTCATCATGAAAGAATAATCAGTAAAATACGTTGTGGCGTTACCGCAAAGGCGCCACCAAAGCCGCGGGTTCGCTGCCGCTGCTCGGTGACCGCGATCACTCCTGACGGTGGCGGCCGGACCGGCTCCGGCTCCTCACTGTCAGACGGCGTCGGTGGCGAGGGCGAACGGGAGCACCGCCGGCGCGCCCGCCTGCCGCACCAGGCGGGCGGCCACCGTCATCGTCCAGCCGGTGACGATCCGGTCGTCGACGAGCAGGACCGGGCCGTCGACCTCCGCCAGCGCGGCCGCGAGGCCCGGCGGGACGGCGAAGGCGGCCCAGAGCCCGGCGAGGCGGTGCGCGCTGTTGTGGACCTCCCCGGCGGACGGACCGCCGGCGACCCGGTCGAGCTGGCCGAGCAGCGGCAGCCGTCCGATCGCGGCGATCCGCTCGGCGAGGCTCCCGACCAGGCGGGGACGCCCCCGGGAGGCGACGGCCACCACCGCCACCGGCCGCCGCGACCAGCCCCAGCCGGCGAGCGTGCCGACGACCGCCTCCACCAGATCGGGTGCCAGGGGCTCGTCCGCGGCACCCGCGGCGAAGATCGGCCGCAGCCGGTTGCCCCATCCGATGTCGCCGAGCCGCGCGAGCACCCGCCCCGGCTCGGCGCCCGCCCCGGCCGGGATCCGCCCCGACGCGGCCACGCCGAGCCGGCTCATGCCCGTCGGCCACATCCGGCGCGGCTCGACGACGACGCCCGGGCGCATCAGCTCCGCGCGGGCCCGCCCGGCCGCCTCGGCCGAGACCGTGGACGCCCACACCCGGCCGGTGCAGCGGTCGCACCGGCCGCAGGGCGCGGCGGTCGGGTCGTCGAGCTGGCGGCGCAGGAACTCCATCCGGCAGCCCTGGGTGGCGAGGTAGTCGAGCATCGCCTGCTGCTCACTCGCCCGGGCGGCGGCGACCCGTCGGTAGCGCTCCTCGTCGTAGAACCAGGGCTGCCCGGTCGCCGTCCAGCCGCCGCGGACCCGCATGACGGCCCCGTCGGTGTCGAGAACCTTGAGCATCTGGTCGAGGCGGCCCGGCCCCAGGTCGACGGAGGTCAGCAGCGCCTGGGTGGACAGCGGGCCGCGGGCGTCGGCGAGCGTGGCGAGCACGGTCCGCACGACGCGCTCGGGCGGGAAGGAGGTGTCGGCGAAGTAGCGCCAGATGTCGCGATCCTCCGTGGCCGGCAGCAGGATCACCTCGGCGGTGTCGACGGCCCGCCCGGCCCGGCCGATCTGCTGGTAGTAGGCCACCGGCGACGCCGGCGCGCCCAGGTGGACGACGAACCCCAGGTCCGGCTTGTCGAAGCCCATCCCGAGCGCGCTGGTCGCGACGAGGGCTTTCACCCGGTCGGCGAGCAGGTCCTCCTCCGCGGCGATCCGCTCGGCCGCCTCGGTGCCACCGTGGTAGCAGGTGACCGCGTGCCCCTCCGCGCGCAGGAAGGCCGTCAGTTCCTCGGCGGCGGCCTTGGTCAGCGTGTAGACGATCCCGGAGCCGGGCAGTTCCCGCAGCCGCTCGGCGATCCAGCCGAACCGCTCCTCGGCCCGCGCCAGCGCGACGACGGCGAGGCGCAGGCTCTCCCGGTCCAGCGTCCCCCGCAACACCAGCGTCCCTGCCCCGTCGGCGGCTCCGTCCGGACCTTCGGTGCGGCCCGTCCCGACGGTGCCGCCCAGACCGACGGTGCCGCCCACACCGACGGTGCCGCCCACACCGACGGTGCCGCCCAGCCCGACGGTGCCGCCCAGCCCGACGGTGCCGCCCATGTCCACGGCGCTGTCCGGGCCTGCGGCGCCGCTGGGGCCGCCCGCCGGCGGCGGGCCCGGGACGCCGGGGGCGCCGCCGAGCTGCTCACTGACGTCGGCGACGACGCGTTCGTTGGCCGTGGCGGTGGTGGCCAGGACGGGGACGCCGGGACGCAGGCCGGCGATGAGGGTGCGAAGACGGCGGTAGTCGGGCCGGAAGTCGTGCCCCCAGTCGGAGATGCAGTGGGCCTCGTCGACGACGAGCAGGCCGGTGGTGGCCGCGAGCTCGGGCAGGTAGTCGTCCCGGAAGGTCGGGTTGTTCAGCCGTTCGGGGCCGATGAGCAGCACGTCGAGCTCGCCGGCCCGCAGCGCCGCGTACACCTCGTCCCACTCGGTGACGTTGCCGGAATGGATCTCGCCCGCGCGGATGCCGAGCCGACCCGCGGCCGCCGCCTGGTTGCGGATGAGGGCCAGCAACGGCGAGACGATCACCGTCGGCCCCGGCCGGCCCAGCGCCACGCCGCCGGCCGTCGACCGCTCTCCCACGCCGCCAGCTCGCGGCCCGTCCCCGCCCTCGTCCCGCGACCCCGCATCACCGCCGGCCCGCGGCCGGGCATCGCCGCCCTCCCCGTCAGCGGCGGCGGTGCCCCGCAGCAGCGCGGTGGCGAGGAAGTACACCGCGGACTTCCCCCAGCCGGTGCGCTGCACGAGCAGCACCCGGCGCCGGTCGGTGACGAGCGCCTCGATCGCCCGCCACTGGTCGTCACGCAACACGGCCGCGGGCCCGGCGAGCTCCCGCAGCAGCCCCTCCGCCCGCTCCCGCAGGTCCTCCGACCCCCGTGCCGCCACCGGCGCTCGTACCGCCGCCGTCACGCCCGGGACCGCCGTCCCCTCCACCACCATGGAACGACGTTCTACCCGACGCGTCCGACAGAACGGCGACCAGCGAAGGCGAGGAGGTCAGCGGCCCGAGCTGATCAACTGGTCCGGTGCGGTCGTCTCGGCGGCGGGGTGCGGACGGGCCGCCCGCGCCCCGCGCACGCCGATCCAGCCGACCACGGTGCCGACGACCAGGGAGACGACCGTCAGGACCAGGTGGACCGCGAAGAAACCGGTCGGCCCGTTGTCCCAGGAACGATCGTCCTTCCAGATGTTGCGCAGGAAATTCGGCCAGATCGCCCACGACCACACACCCACCGCGACCAGGAACCAGGACGCACGCTTCGACAGAGTCACCGGACCAGCTTCGCACCCGAGCGGGAGGACCTAACCGATCAAAGACGTTTGTTCCGCGTGAAGTCGAGCACGGCGAGCGCAGCCAGGTCCCGATGTCGGATCGCCGAGACTCCTATGCGCTGAGCTTCAGCCCAGGCCCGGTGAATGTCGTCATGATCTCGCCGAATGTCGTGTCTGGCGGGTAGCCCGCGCCGGCTGTCCCAGCACCAGTCCGGCGCCCGCCACCGAGCTGCAGAGTCCACAGCATCGACTCGGCCACCGGCAGAGCAACCACGACCGGATCGGAAATCTCCTCAGTCTGAGCCGTTAGCCAGGAGATCGAGTCGCTCGGCAGCGCGCAGACGTAGACGACCTCCCCTGCGGAGTTCGCCGGCGCCGCCCGCAACTGCTCGGCCTGGTCCTCAACGCCGAGCGCAGCCCCCAGCCGCTCCGCGACCAGTTGCCGCTCCCATAGGAAGTCGTCCTGAGCGATCCGAACAACGACCCCACGCAGCTCCTGCTCGAGATGCACGAGGATCTCGAAGTCAAAGTCTCCGTAGAAGTACCAGGCAAGCGCCTCGGGGAGGGCCCCACGCAGCTCCGCCGCGGTCGGCTCCGCAACCGCGAGCCCAGGGCACTGCGGCGACCACGCCGACCAGGACTCGCCATCCCGCCGCACGATCACTGTGATCGCCCTAGTCACCGTGGATCACCTCCAGTGCCTCCTCCACGGTCAGGCCCACCTGCTTCACCAGTATCTGACGAACCAGACCCGGACCAACAGTCACACGATCGTGGAACGCCAACCGGAGCCGCGGGCGCCCGTCCGCCTCCAGCCACCGGTGCGACGAGCCGTCCTGCCTGGTCACCCGGTACCCCAGCCGCCCGAGCACGCGCAGGAGCTGCCGAGCCTTCAGCGACGGGAACTCTCCAGTCACGACGACACGAAGGTCGAGTCTCGCCGACCGTAGCTTCCGTCACCAGCAGTTCGAGGGAACGCTTTCACCGGTACCTCCGCACCATGATCAGGGATGCGGCCCCAGCGTAGGCGTCCATAGGGGGACGAATGCCGCCAGGACACGAGGAGACACGGCTCCGTACCTAGGTCATAAGTAAATGTTCTACAAGTTCGGCCAGATCGCCCACGACCACACACCCACCGCGACCAGGAACCAGGACGCACGCTTCGACAGAGTGACCCCACCAGCCTGGCACCGGCCGCGAGCTGTGGTCTTCGTGTGGGGACGCGAGTTCGGACACGTTGATCACCATAAGGTGAACGCACAGACAAAACCCCGGGGGCTTGCCGCCTTGAGCGGTAGAGGCCATCCGGGGTGTCCACTGCACAGTGTAGAAGACCGGTAGCCCGATGTCGAACGCTCTGACTCCGCCGCACGTTCTCGCGGTCCAGATCCGGCGCAGGCTGAGCGCCGAGCGCCTCGATCCGTACGAACGGGCCTGCAACCACGATCTTGAGCAGGCAGTGGCCCTGTACGAGTGGAACAGCAGCATCAGCGCCGCGTTCCACGAGGTCCTCGGGCTCTTCGAGATCGTCCTGCGCAACGCGCTGCACGACCAGCTCACCCTCTGGCATCAGCGCCAGCGAAGGCCAGGCCAGTGGTTCGACGACCCGGCCGGCATCCTCGAAGCCCACCGACGGCGGGACGTCGCCGACGCCTACGCCAGGCTGCGTCGCGACGGGAAAGTCATCACGCCCGGTCGAATGATCGCCGAGCTGACGTTCGGCTTCTGGCGCTACCTCCTGACCAGGCGCTACGAGACGACCCTGTGGACTCCCGCACTCCGCCGCGCGTTTCCGAACCTCCGCCCGGCGCAACGAACCCGGATCTACAGCCCCGTCGACAGCCTCGTGGACGTGACCTCGTTCGACTCCGCAACCGCGTCGCGCACCACGAACCGATTCACAGTCGGCCGCTCGCGACCCTCCATCGCGATCTACTGCGTGTCACCGGACATCTCGACGCCAGCGTCGAGGAGTGGATCAGCAGCCGGAGCCGCGTGCCCGCTCTCCTGTTGGCACGGCCACCGCAACCGCCCGCAGTACACAGCTCACAAGGCCACCTGCCAGGTGACCCCCCTTCAGACGCCGACCGCGCTCGGAAGCCGTGACGCACATGTGGACGGCGTTCTCCTCCGGCTCGCGCCTGAGCCTGCCCTCATCGGTGGAGGTGCTCGCGGGGGCCGGCGTAGGTGCGCAGGATCTCCCCGAGGGTGGTCGACGGCGGGTAGGCCGACAGCGAGACGGTCGCCTCGTCGCCGTCGGCGGCGTCATCACCCACACCGAAGCGGACGGCCCACAGCATCGACTCCGCGACCGGAAGCAGGGCGATGACGGCGTCGTCCTCCTCCATCTGCTCGGCGAGCCAGGAGACCCGGTCGGACTGCAGGGCGCAGACCAGAGTGACGCCGCCACCGCCACCGAGCGTCGCGGAGGACAGCCGCGCCCGCTGGCCGGCCGAGCCGAGCGCCTCACCCAGCCGCTCGGCGACCAGCTCCCGCTCGTAGACGTGCTCATCCTGGGCGATGCGGACGACGACGCCATGCGCCTCGCGCTCGCAGTGCACCCGGGGCTCGATCCGCGCGTCCTCCCCGAAGTACCAGCCGAGCACCTCGGGCAGCACCGCCCGCAGGTCCGCGGTGGCCGGCTGCACCATGGCGAGGCCGGGGTACTGGGGCGACCAGGCCGACCACGAGGGACCGTCCTGCCGCACGATGAGTGAGACCGGCCTACCCACGATGGATCATCTCCGGCGACTCCTCCGCCCTCCCGCCGCTGTGATCAGTATCCGTGTTGGCGGGGCCGCCCGGGGGCTGTTTGAGCCAAAGGTCGCGCCGATTACGTCCAGCGCCGAACACCGGCGCGAGGCCGGTCCGGTCGCGTAGTGGCCGGTCCGGGACGTGTCGGGACAATCCCGGTGGATCGCTCGTTCTGCTCTGCCGGGGACAGGTGAGGCCGCCGCCGAGAGAGGGAGCCGCTGTGACGAAGGGCATCCGGGCCCGCGCCATCCGGCCGGACGAGGGTCCGCTGCTGTGCCGGCTGCGGCTGGCCGCCCTCGCCGACGCGCCGGCCGCCTTCTGGCACACCCTCGAGGTGGCTCGCGCCCAGCCGCCCGAGGAGTGGGCGCGCCTCGCCGCCGCTGGCGCGGACTCCCCCACCCGGCTGGTGGCGATCGCCGAACAGGGCGGGGACGCGGTCGGCATGGTGCAGGGGTTGACGCCGGCCGGCCGGCCCTGGCTGCGCGAGGTGGCCGCGATGTGGGTGTCACCCGCGGCCCGCGGCAGCGGCGCCGGCGACGAGGTGCTGAGGGCGGCGCTCGACTGGGCCCGGCGGTCGGGGGCGGAGGCGGTCAGGCTGTGGGTGGCGCCGCGCAACCTGCCCGCCCGCCGGCTCTACGCCCGGCACGGCTTCGTGGTGCTGGGCGGCGCGCGGCCGATCACCGACGATCCGGCGGTGAAGACCTTCCTGCCGATGCTGCGGCAGCTCTATCCCGCGTCCCCGCCACCCGTGTCCCCACCACCCGTGTCGCCGTCTGCGTCTCCGTGACCGCCTCCCGCGGCCGAGGCGTGACCTCGCCGGCGGACGCGGCGATGGCGTCGTGGACGAACGCGAGCTTGGCCTGGACCGCGGCGGTGAGCACGAACGGGTAGAGGTCGTCGCGGCCCATGCTCCGGTTGATCGCGTTGAGCGCGTACGTCAACGGCAGCCACTGACTGATGATCCCGGCGATCCCGCCGCCGGCCCGAACGGCGGCGGGATCGCCGGGCTCGGCGGCGTGGTGGTCTGGCGCGACCCCGAAGGCGGCCAGATCGGGTCCGTCGACATGTAGGCCGAACTCCGCCGACGTCCGCAGCGTGTCCCGGATGTGCAGGTAGTGGGCGAAGGTCTCGGCCCAGTCCTCCCACGGATGCATGGTGGCGTAGGCACTGACATGGGTCTGGTCCCAGGCCGGCGGTGGACCCTCGGCGTAGTGGCGGCGCAGGGCGGCCGCGTAGTCGATGTCCGGATCGCCGAACAGGGCGCGGAAGCGGGCCGCGCGGTCCGGTTCGTCGGCCACGAGCGACGACCAGAAGTAGTGCCCGACCTCGTGCCGGAAGTGCCCGAGCAGCGTGCGGTACGGCTCACCGAGCCGGGTGCGGACCCGCTCGCGGTGGGCGTCGTCCGACTCGGCCAGGTCCAGGGTGATGACGCCGTCGCTGTGCCCGGTCACCACCGGGTGGTCGGCGCTGTTCAGCAGGTCGAACGCGAGTCCCCGCTCGGGATCGTCGAGCTGGGAGGTGACGGGCAGGCCGAGGTCGAGCAGCTGGGCGACGAGCCGCCGCTTGGCCGCCTCGGCCCGCGCGAACCGCTCCCGGCCCACCTCGTCGGTGTCCGCGGGCCGGGTGCGCGTCAGCCGACAGCACGCGCACAGCTCGTCCGGGTGGTCCGGGTGGTCCGGGTCGTCGGCCCGGTCCGCCGGGGCGGCGACGAGCCAGTTGCACCCGGCCGCGCGGGCGCCCGCGCATCGGCGGTACCGACGTCGGTCGCGCTCCGCCACGCCGGCGCTCACCGCCACCGGCGGCAGTTCCCGCAGCACGCCGGGCAGGTCACCATCGGGCTCCCCTGAGCCGGACGAGGTGTCCGCCATCAGGGTGACAACGCGGCCCTGGCCGGGATCGAATCCCAACGGCGCCTCGCACCGCAGACAGGCGGTGTTCTCGAAGAAGACGAGCTGGCCGCACCGCGCGCATCCGCTGACCTTCACCTGATTCCTCCCACCGACCACCGTCACCCACCACGGGTCACCCACCGCCGCGGACCGGCTCAGGTACGGCCAACCGCCCGGCACCCGGGCTGACCTGGGACGACGCGGAACAACGCCCGCACGGAGACTCCCGCGGCCCACCCGGCCCGGTCCACGGACGGGCAACGACGTACCCGGAGATCGGACTTCTCACGCATCCGCCCGCGATGTCACCACCGCGGCCGCCGCACACCCTCTGGCATCACCCGCCTGCGCTCCGCCCAGCCACCGGCGCGCGCGAAACGTGACGTACGCCCGAGGTGACTCCTTCGCGACAGAGATCACGGATACCCCGGGAGGTCCGGTCCGATGCCGGCCGGTTATCCTTGACACGCTCCGCAATCTCCTCCACGGAGGACCAACGCGAGGAGGTGGCCGCTGTGAGTCCTGGCGGGTGCTCCAGTAAAGGCCGCTTCCTGCTCGTGGGCGTCGGCCAGGGCTGAGTCCTCGGCCTGGGCGCGCATCGCGCGCCCAGCTCACGTCCACGATCCCGGGGTCGACGACTCCCCCGGGGCACTGCCCGGAAGCCGGCCGTGATCCGGCCCGCGGTTCGCCTCCGGCGACGATGTCACGTCGCCGGTCCTTCCCAGGCTGGGTGATGACGGCCTGTCCGTCCTCACCCGGCCGGGCCGCCGACTGCGTATGTCCGCGTCGGCGGTGAACCGCGGCTCCCTCACATCCACCGGCCCCCGACGCCCGGGCCGGGCAGTGCACGAGCAGGTGCGGTCGATGACGTCGTGTCGACCTGGGGCCGCCGTGGCAACGATGCCGCGCGGCCAGCTCGAGAAGTGCGCGCACCGGCGGCGATCGCCCGCGCGCGGATGGGGAGCTTCCATGGCCATCACCGCATCGCGGACCACGGACCGTCGGGGTCTGCGCGCCGAGCGCCTCGACCTGCCGGACGCCGGCAGATCCGTTCCGTTCCCCCGGGTCGACCGGGAGAGTGTGAGCCGCTTCGCGGAGACCATCGCGCGGTTCCTCGGCACCGGGCGGTATCTCACGATCCAGACCGGTGTCGTCATCGTCTGGATCGCGCTGAACATCGCCGTCCCGCTGATGCGCTGGGATCCCTACCCGTTCATCCTGCTGAACCTCGCCTTCTCCACCCAGGCGGCGTACGCCGCGCCGCTCATCCTGCTGGCGCAGAACCGCCAGGACGACCGGGACCGGGCCGCGCTCACCGAGGACCGGGCGGTAGCCGGGCGGATGCGGGAGGACACCGAGTTCCTGACGCGCGAGGTCGCCGCGCTGCGCCTCGCCCAGAGCGAGGCGGCGACCCGCCAGTACGTCCGCGGCGAGCTGGCAGGTCAGCTGGAGGCGCTGCGCGGCGATCTGGAGGGCCTGCTGCTCGAGGCGATCCGCGCGTCACTGGTGGCGGTGCCGTCCGCGGCCGCGGCGGTTCCCGCCAGCGCCGCGGTCGCCGCCGGGACGGCGGAGGTGACGGGCGCGGCGGGAGCTTCGGGTATACCTGATCCGCAGGGTGCGGCGGATGTGGCCCGCACCGCGGGGGTCACCGGGACGGGGAGGACCGCGGCCAAGACGCGGGGCAACGGGGCCGCTCTCGCGCCCGAAGCGGGCGGTGTCTCCACCACCCGCGGGGCCAGGCGGAGCAAGGGTGCCCGCCGTGCGCGAGCCGCCCTCGCCGCCTCGACCACGGGCGCGACCACCGCCGAGCTCGAGGCCGGCGCCGCCACAGCCACCCAGGCCGAGGCCGAAGGCGGGGCAATCACCGCGGCTCATCACGCGCGGTATCCACTCGACGGGCGGCAGAACTCAACAAAAAGGGTGATCCGCCCTCAGCGGGTACCCGCACGCGACACGTCCGACGACTGCCCGCATAGGCGCGGTCCGAGCCAGTAGCGTGCGGCAGGTGCGTGCCGGCCGGTCGTGTCGCTCCCGTCCCACTCCGCCTGCGGGCGCCACCGGTCGATGGCGGCGCGGCGCGCGGATGGCTGCGGCGAGCCTCGGCCTGCTGGCGGCGCTCATGGTCAGTGGGCCCGGAATGGCCGGCGCCGCCACCCCGGCCCCCGCTGCGCCGGCGGCCGCCACACCGGGCACGGCCGCGGCGGGCACAGCGGCTCCGGGCACGCTCCCCGCGTCCGCGCCGCCCGCCGATCTCGCCGCCCGGTACTGGCTCGTCGCCGATGCCGGCACCGGTGCCATCCTGGCCGCCTCAGGCCTGCACAACCGGGACATGCCGGCCAGCACCATGAAGATCCTCACCGCGCTGTCGATCCTGCCGGGCCTGCCCGCGGACAAGATCGTCCCGGTGGGCGAGGACGCCGCCCGGGTCGACGGTACGAAGGTCGGCCTCGTACCCGGCGTCGGATACCCGGTGCGCGACCTCGCCACCGCGATGCTCATCGCCAGCGGCAACGACGCGACGGTGTCGCTCGTCGACGCCGCCGGCGGCTCGACCGCCGTGCTCGCCCGGATGAACGCCCTCGCCGCCTCCCTGGGCGCACGCGACACGGTCGCCGGCGACCCCACCGGTCTGGACAGCCCGGGCCAGCTCACGAGTGTCCACGATCTGGCCGTGTTCGGCCGGGCCGCGATCAACGACCCGAGCGTGCGGGGATACCTGACCATCCCGCGGGCGTCCCTGCCCGGTCGCGGCGGCCAGCGCTTCGAGATCCAGAACCACAACCTGCTGCTCGGCCGGTACGACGGCACCATCGGCGTGAAGAACGGCTACACGGTGGCCGCCGGCGCGACCTTCGTCGGAGCCGCGACCCGTGGTGGGCGCACTCTCGTCGTCGCCCTGCTGCGCACCGCCCCGTTGTTCGACGCGGACGCCCGCGCGCTGCTCGACTGGGGCTTCGCGAACGACGGTCGGGTCACCCCGGTCGCCTACCTGCCGAAGGCCGCCGGCCAGCCGGGCGAGGACACCGCCGCCCCCGCCGCCGCCCGGCCCGGCACCGCCGCGGTCGCGCCGCGCCCCCGGCCGGGGCAGCGCGGCATCCTCACCGGCGTCGGCCCGACGACCTGGATCGCGCTCGCGCTGACGGCTGTGGCCGTCCCCTCGATCCTGCTGGCGCGCGGCCTGCGGCGCCGGCGCGGGGCGACCGCGCGGGCCGGTCCCGGCCCGGCGACCGCCGCCATGCCCACCGGCCCGCTGGTCCGTCCGCTGGGCGCGGCGGGCCACGTCGGCGACCGGTCCCGGCCGAGCGGTCCCAGCCGGGGCGACCGGCCGCCCGCCGCGGCTGCGGCCGTGCGGCGCGGCCGGACCAGGAGCCTCGCGGACCCGACCATCGCGGGTACCCGGGTGGTCACCCGTGGGGACCTGCCCACCAGACCGATCCGGCGGATGGCCGGCGTCGATACCCACGACCCGGCGCCGCACCACATCCCCGGCCGCCGCCGCGGGGACGACCCCCGCCGGCCCGCCCGCGAACGCGATCGTCACGACCCGCGCACCCAGGCCCTCAACCTCCGCGGCGCCGTTCCCCGTCGACGCGACGCCCCCGACGACCCCTACGGCGACGACCCCTACGGCGACGACCGCTACGGCGACGACCGCTACGGCGACGGTCATGACGGCGATCGTCCCGACGCCGGGGACGCCGACGGGCACGCCGTCGGCGGCGTGTACGGCGTCGACGCCCATGACGTCGGTGTCCACCGCGGCTACCCGCGTGACGGCCACCCACGAGACGCCGCGTACGACGACCTCGGTCCCGACGGCCACGGTCCCGAAGGCCACGGTCCCGAAGGCCACGGTCCCGAAGGCCACGGTCCCGAAGGCCACGGTCCCGAAGGCCACGGTCCCGAAGGTCATGGCCCCGACGGTCTCAGGTACGGCGGCCACGGATACGACGACCGCGGGCGGGACACGCCTCGTCCCCGCTCCGCTGGGCACGGACCAGCCGGCTATCTCGCGCACCCCGCCGACGGGTTCGTCGTCGAGGGCATCGGCCCTGGCACCGCCGATGCCGGCTCCTACCGCGACACCGCCGCGGACGAGCCCTTCGGCGACGAGCGGTCAGGCGGCCGGCGGCTCGACGGCTCGTCCAGGTTCGGGGACTCCTCCGGCCGCTGAACGCCGGCGGGCGCGGCGCCCGCGGTGCCGGACGGGTGGATGTCGGAGTCGTAGGGCGCCGTCACCGTCCACGCGGCGACGTACAGTGTCCATCGCATCACGATGTTGATCCAGATGAGCAGTCCGACGATCACCGCGAAGGTGCCGTAGACCGGGTTGCTCATCGTCTGCCCGACCAGCCAGGTACCGGCGATCTTGAGAATCTCCAGGCCCACGGCTCCGAGCAGCGCGCCGCGGGCCGCGCGGTGCCGGTCCGTGTGCCGCGGCAGGCGCCAGAACAGGTAGAGGAACACCGCGGCGTCGATGGCGAGGGCGAGGAGCACGGCGAGGACGGCCGCGACCGCGCCCGCCGCGCCGCTGCCGGACAGCCCGACGCGGTCAAGCACGTCCCCGGTCGCCGATGTCGCGAGGCTCGTCACCACGAGCGAGGCCAGCAGGGTGAGTCCCAGGCCGCCGAGCACGGTGATGTCGCGCAGCCGGCGGGTGACGAGATTGCCCGAGTCGGTGTCCTGGTGCCAGACCAGCCGTACCGCGTCGCGCAGCGCGTCGATCCAGGCGAGCCCGGCCAGCAGCAGTGCGATCAGCCCGATGATGCCGACGCCGACCTTGGCGTTGCCGATCGAGGCGACGTCGAGCCGGTCCGCGAGCCCCGGCAGGTAGTCGTTGATCTGCCTGGTCAGGCTGGCGTGCACGCCGGGGTAGGCGTCCACCACGAAGCCGGTGACCGCGAACGCCAGCGCGACCAGCGGAAAGAACGACAGGAACGCGTAGTACGTCGCCGCTGCGGCGAGTCGGTCCCCACCGTCCTCGGTGTACCGCGTGTAGGCACGGATCGCATGGTCGAGGAACGGGCGCCGTGCCCGCACTTCCTCGGCCGCGCCGGACACCGCTCCGACACCTGCCCTCATCGCCTCACGAGACCTCGTCACATCCGTCGATGTCCCCCCGACGATGCTCGCTCACTCCTGGCAGACGATCGACTACTCCCGGGCGTCGGCGCCGGCCGGTGGCTCCCCACCGCCCGGTGCGCCCACCCGCCCGCCGAACGGGAAGAAGCGTAGCTCCCGCCAGCGCAGGTCAGCGCCCCGTTCGTAGAGCCCGAAGCCCCGCACGTCGAACTGCGCCCGGTAGTCCGTGAGCGCGTCGTAGGCACGGTCCAGGCCGTCCGCCGCGATGTCATGGGCCACGGTGACGTGCGGGTGGTAAGGGAACGCGAGCGGCCGGTCCAGCGGGCCGGAACGCACCGCCGCGGCCAGCGCCGCGCACCGGGCGGCCCCCGCGATGAGCGCGACGAACACGACCGGGGACAGCGGGCGGAACGTCCCGGCTCCGCACAGTCGGATCGTGAACGCGTCGTTCGGTTCGGCCGCGCGGGCCAGGTGACGCTCGATGGCCGGCAGGTCGGCGAGGCGGACCGTGGTCGGCCCGAGCAGGGTGACGTGCGGCACGATCAGGCTGGCGTTGGGATCGCCGAGGCGCTCCCGCCAGTCCTGCAACTGGGTGCGGTACGGCTCGGGTATCCCGATCGCGACCCCGATGTCGGCCAGGCCGACGGCGTCGGACGGGCGCGCCGGATCGGCCGCCCGCACCGGAACCGGCCCCGGCGACGGCTGGCCGGCGAACGTCGCGTCAGCACCGTACCCCGGGGCCGCCCCGCCGTATCCCGGATCGGCCCCATAGGCAGGCTCGGCCCCATAGGCAGGCTCAGACGCGTACGCGGGCTCAGACGCGTACGCGGGCACCGCACGGCCGCTCGGTCGTTCAGCCATGCGCGACCGGCGGCGCGGCGGCCGCGACCCACCCACCAGAGGTCGTCACTCTCCGTGCTTGCAGGCACGTCATCGCCGGGTCGGAGACCGGCCGTCGGGATCGGTGTCGGCAAGGAAGCATGCCGACATCATGGCCCAGGGACCCGGTCCGTCTCCCACGGACCGGCAGACCGCCTCCAGCACGCCCGCAGACCGGAGCAAAGAGGGCACAACCAAACATCCCGCACCCGGCGATGCGCGGAGAAATCCGATACGCAGCCCGGGTCGACCAGCCCTCGCAGGCCGGTCACCGCCGCGTCACGGCGACGGATTCACCGCCTGCGGGCGGGCCGACGCGAGCACGTCATCCGAGAGGGGTGGCCAGAGCTGGCGAGCCCATTCCCCGAAATCGCGATCACACAGTGTGACGCACGCCAACCCCACGACGGGATCCACCCAAAGGAACGTGCCGGCCTGGCCGAAGTGCCCGAACGTCTCGGGAGAGTTCGCGGTGCCTGTCCAGTGCGGCGTCTTGTGGCCACGGATCTCGAAGCCGAGGCCCCAGTCGTTGGGGTTCTGCCGGCCGAAACCCGGCAGCACTCCGGCCAGGCCCGGGAACGCCACCGTGGTCGCGGCGGCGAACGTCGCGGGCGACAGCAGCGCCGGCGCGAGCAGCTCGGCGGCGAACAGGCGCAGGTCGGCGAGGGTCGCCGTCACGCCGTGGGAGGGCGGGCCGACCAGCTGGGCGCCGTCCATGCCCAGCGGCCGGAAGACCGACTCGGCCAGGTAGTCGGCGAACGCGATCCCGGTGGCCCCGGTGAGCACCTCACCCAGCCGGTCGAAGCCGGCGTTCGAGTAGATCCGCCGGGCGCCCGGCGCCGCACGGGGTCCCTCGCCCTCGAACGGCAGCCCGGAGGCGTGCGCGAGCAGCTGCGCCACGGTGGCCGGGCCCGGCCCGACCTCGTCGTCGAGGCCGAACGCGCCCTCCTCGACGGCGATCAGCACCGCGTAGGCGGCCAGCAGCTTGGACACCGAGGCCAGCCGGAAAGGCCGCTGCGCCGGCCCCGTCTGACCGAGCTCCCGCACGGCGGACCCGCCGGCGGGGCCCTCGTCGCCGTCACCGCGTCCGAGCACGCTGACCGCGACCGTCTCGACGGGCCACCGCGAAACCCGCTCCAGTGCCTCCATGTCCCGCACTGTACGAACTTCCCGGCCGCGGGGCGGTCGCGACGGGGGCGCTCGATCAGGTCCGGGCCGGCGGCTGCGAGACTGGCGGTCGTGCAGACCGCGTCCCCCCCGTCCGAGCCGTCCGGCAGGCGCCCCGCTCCGGCGGGGCCGGCGAAGGACTCCGGCACGATCACCATGGCCACGCCGATCGTGCGGATCGACGAGCACGTCGACCTCCCGGACCGTATCGACGTGCTCGTCGTCGGGGGTGGTCCGGCGGGGTGCGCCGCGGCCCTCGCGGCGCTGCGGGAGCGCCCGGGCGCCAGCGTCGTCATCGCCGACGCGGCGGCCTTCCCCCGGGACAAGACCTGCGGCGACGGCATCGCCCCGCACGGCCTCGACGTGCTGCGCGACCTCGGCGTGACCGACGCGGTGGCCGGCTACCGGCCGGTCGACCGGATGCGGCTGCGCACTCCGGGCGGCGCCGAGGTCGCCACCCCGTCGGCCCGGGCGAGCTACGTGGTGCCCCGGGAGGTGTTCGACGCCCGGCTCGTCGCCGCGGCCCGCGCGCGGGGCGCGCAGCTGCTCCGCCGTCGGGTACGCACCCTGGAGCTGACCGACCGGCCCCGGCTCGACGGGCGTGGGCGGGAACCGGTCGTGGTCGTCAACGGCGCGCTGACCGCCCGGGTCGTCATCGGCGCCGACGGGGCGAACTCCGTCGTGCGCCGCGGCCTGGGACTGCCCGCCAACCCGCCGGAGGCGATGGCGATCGCCGTGCGCGCCTATGCGGAGCTGCCCGCCGACGACCGACCGCCCGAGCAGTTCATCCACATGACGGACGAGGGCTGGCCGGCCTATGCCTGGTCGTTCCCGATCGGCGACGGGCGGGCGAACATCGGCTACGGGATGCTGCGCTCCCAGCTCGGCCGCGGCGACGACGGTGCGAGCGCCAAGACGGTGCTGCACCGCACGCTCGCCCGGATGCTGCCGCACACCCCGGCGGATCCGGCCACGCTGCGGGCCCACCACCTGCCGCTGTCGACCCACCGGCCGCGCCAGCCGTCCGGCCCGGTGCTGCTTGCCGGGGACGCGGCCTCCCTGATCAACCCGCTGACCGGCGAGGGCATCTACTACGCGCTGCTGTCCGGCTCGCTGGCCGGGCGCGCGGCCGTCGGCGTCGCCCAGCCGACCGCCGCCGGCCGGCTGTACCGCCGCTCGCTCGACGCGGAACTCGGGCGGCACCTGCGGCACACCACGCTGCTCGCCGGGCTCATCGGCCGCAGCCGCACGATGATGGACGGCGCGGTGCGCGCCGCCCGCACCCGCACCGAGCTCTACGACACGCTGGTCGAGATCGGGCTGGGCCGCGGGACGATCCCGGCGAGCTCTCTCACCCGCCTGGCCATGCGCCGCACCATGGCCGGCCTTCGCTGACCTGACCTGACCTGACCTGACCTGACCTGACCGCTGCCGGTGCCGGTGCCGGTGCCGGTGCCGGTGCCGGTGCCGGTGCACCGAAGGTCTGTCAGCGGCCGATGTAGGGCACGGCGGAGGTCAGCGCGATCACGGACCCGCCGAGGACCAGCAGCAGCACGGTGTCGAACACCCGGCCGCGCACGGCGAGCAGCCCGATCCGCCGCCCCGGCACCGTCATTCGGGCGATTCCGGCGAGCACCAGCGTCACCCCGACCGTCAGCAGTCCCCGGCGCCAGCGGTCCTGGGAGACCAGCAGCAGCCCGAGGGTCACCCCGGCGAGCACCGCCGCGAAGACCGCTTCCCGCCGCAGCCACTCGATCGTCGCCGACCGCAGCGCCCGGAGCCGCCCGGACCGCGCCGCGGCGGTGTCCCCGGGGCCGGCCGCGGCCGTCTGCCGCCGGGCGACCGGCTGGGCGGTCCCGCCCGCCTGCCCGTCCCGCTCCGCCACCCGCTCGCGGCGGGCCGGCCGCCGATGGTCGTCGCCACCGGGCGGGACCGGCCATTCGGGCGGCCCTGCCGGGGCAGTCGGTCGCGGGCGCGCGGGCCGGGAGCGGACGGTGCGGACCGGCTCGGTCGCGCGGCTGTCGGTACCCCCCTGGCCCGCCGGTGACGAGGTCCACGGAGCGCCCGGAAGCGCGGAGCCGGCCGCCCCGCGGCCGCGATCCCGGTCCGGCCACCCCGGATCGCCACCGCGACCCGGGTCCGCGTCACGTTCCCGGCCAGCGTCGCGCTCCCGGCCGCCGCCATGTCCTCCGCCGCCGCCATGGTCTCGGCCAGCATCATGATCTCGGATCGCGCCATGATCCCTGCCGGCACCGTACTCTCGGATCGCGCCGTGATCCCCGCCTGCGCCGGCCGGCTCGTCGCGCCGCCACTCGCCAGTACCGTCGTGTCCGCCGGCACGCCACGGGCCGTCGCGGTGCGCGCCGGTGCTCTGGTAATCCCCCGCAGGCGGGCGTGCCCCGAAGAAGTCCGGTGCGGCCGCGCCGCCGTCGCCGGCTCCGTCCGGGAAGCCGGGACCGCCCCGCCCGCGATCGGGCTGATGCGCTCCGGGCCGGCGGACCACGTCGGACACCCCCATCCCACCTCCGGTGCCGGTCAGATCGTCGTGGACACGCTCGCCCGGCACGGGCACGGGCACGGGCACGGGCGGGCGCCGTCCCGGCGGTCCCCACCGCCCTGGTGGACGGTGCGGTGCGGTGTGTCCATCCAACCAGCATGACCCGATGGGGGGACACACGGTAGGCCCGGGTCGGCGCCCCGAGCCTGGCTGGCCCGGCGTCGGTCGAGATCACCCTGCGCCGCGGATGGACGAACGCCACGTGTTACTGCCCCGCGACCGGGGATCACTGGCAGAGGCGCTCGAAACGGATGGCGATAGACGGAAGCGAGGTCGACGAGAAGTGAACGGGCCGAGTCTGCGGGTCGAGGTCACCGGCGAGGTCTTCTCCCTGCGTGCCGAGATCACCACGGTGGGTCGCGGGCCAGGGGTCGACGTGCCACTCGCGGATCCCAGCGTCTCCCGGCTGCACGCCGAGATCGTGCGGCGGGGCCCGTACCTCTACGTCTGGGACCAGGGGCTGTCGCGCAACGGCACCAGGGTCAACGGCCAGCAGGTCGGCCGGCGGATCCTGCACGACGGCGATGTCGTACGCTTCGGCGCCGCGGGCGTCCGGGTGCGCGACCCCGGGCCGCTGCTGGAACTCACCGTCGAGGCCGGCCGCGACCTGGCGGAACGGGTCCTCACCGCGGAGATCCGGATGCCGGACCCGCCGGACCTCACCCGCCGCGAATGGGACGTGCTGCGAGCCCTGTCCCGCCCGGCAGGCAGACCCGGCGCCTTCGTCGTCCCACTGTCAACCCGCGAGATGGCGCAGGACCTCGTCGTCACCGAGGGCGCGGTCAAACAGCACCTGCTGCGGCTCTACCGCAAGTTCGACATCGCCCCGGGACCGAACCGCCGGGGACGGCTGGCGAACGAGGCCGTGCGGCTGGGCGTCGTACGCCCGAGCCCGGTCGAGCCGGCCGAGCCGTCCTGGCCAGCCGCGCCCGCCTGACCAGCGGGTCACCTCGAGCCAAAGGCCTTATACCACAGACCGGGAATTCCGCTCATACCCAGCCCATCGAGGAACATCGGAGTCACAATCCACAACACCCCCACCTTTGGACGTCGTGCACCCTTAGGGCAGACTTCCGGCCGCGGTGCCCAACGGGAGGGAGCTCGACGTGACAGACGAATCGCCTCACAGCAAGAAGCTGCAGGAACTGATGTTCCGGGCCTGGGAGACCTTCGGCGACGCCCGACACCTGGACAGCGACGATCGCGTGTTCGTCCAGGCACTGGCGCGGCAGACGGCCGACCGGATCTCGGTGCTCTACGGCGCGAGCTGGCGGGACGCGCTCGACTGGGTGGCGCAGCGCTACGTGCCGACCAGCGACACGCCGGGCGGCCCGGCGGCGGCGAGCACCCCCACCACCGCGACGACGGCGAACGGCAGCTCGGGTAGCGGCGGGCGGCGGGGCTCGGCGGCCGCGGAGGCGAGCGCCGGGTCCTGAAGCGCCGGCACCGGGCGGCCCGACGAGGTGCCGCCGGTCGGCGCCACCTCCGCGAAACCCGGGTCGGCCGGTACGGCGGCAGGTCACGCGGACGGGTCCCCGCGGCCATCCGCGGCCCCGCCGCCCGAGGCGTCAGCTCCGGCCCCGACGGCTCCGGACCCGCCAGCTCCGGACCCGCCAGCTCGGGCTCCGGTCTCACCGCCGCCGGCCCCGCCGCCGACGCGGTGGACCCGCCGCTTTCGGTGACGCGGCGGATCCGTCGCAGCGGGCGCGCGGCCGAACCGGCGAGATGCCGGACCGGCACGACGCCGAACCCGGCGCCGACGCCGGGCCGGCAGCGCCTCGCGGACTCGTCAGTGGGCGAAGTGGCGCACGCCGCTGAAGTACAGCGTGACCCCGGCCTCACGAGCGGCGGCGATGACCAGTTCGTCGCGCACCGATCCGCCGGGCTCGACGACGGCCCGCACGCCGGCCTCGGCGAGGACCTCGAACCCGTCGGGGAACGGGAAGAACGCGTCGCTGGCCGCGACCGAACCCTTCGCCCGGTCGCCCGCGCGCGTGACCGCCAGCCGCGCCGCGTCGACCCGGTTGACCTGGCCCATGCCGACCCCGACGGTCGCGCCGTCGACGGCCAGCAGGATCGCGTTCGACTTCACCGAGCGCACGGCCCGCCAGGCGAACCGCAGGTCGGCCAGCAACGCCTCGTCGGCCGGCGCCCCGGCCTCCAGCGTCCACCCGGACGGCTCGTCGCCGGGCTCCTCGACGGCGTCGCGCGACTGCAGCAGCAGCCCGCCGCTGATCTGGCGCAGTTCGACACCGCGCTGATGCGGCGGGGCCGGGCACTCCAGCAACCGGATCGACGGCTTGCGGGCGAGGATCTCCACGGCACCCGGCTCGTACTCCGGCGCCACGACGACCTCGGTGAAGATCTCGGCGATCTGCTCGGCGAGCTCGACGGTCACCGGCCGGTTCGTCGCGATGACGCCGCCGAACGCGGAGACCGGGTCGCAGGCGTGGGCCTTGCGATGCGCCTGCGCGATCGTGGAGCCCACCGCGATGCCGCACGGGTTGGCGTGCTTGATCACGGCGACGGCGGGCTCGGTGAAGTCGTAGGCGGCGCGGCGCGCGGCGTCCGTGTCGGTGTAGTTGTTGTACGACATCTGCTTGCCGTGCAGCTGGCGGGCCGTGGCGAGCCCGACCGGCCCGTCGGCGCCCGTCTCGACGTAGAGCGCCGCGCGCTGGTGCGGGTTCTCGCCGTAGCGCAGGACGTCGGCCCGCCGCCACTGCGCGGACAGCACGTCCGGCCAGCCGGTCTCCCGCGCGACCTCGTCCGGGGCGACGACGCCCGCGAACCACGACGACACGGCCACGTCGTACGCCGCGGTGTGGGCGAACGCCTTCGCGGCGAGGCGGCGCCGTGCCGGCAGGTCGTAGCCTGGCCCGCGCACGGCCTCGGCGAGCCCCGCGTAGTCGTCCGGCGAGACCACCACCGCGACCGACGCGTGGTTCTTCGCGGCGGCCCGGATCATCGCGGGTCCGCCGATGTCGATCTGTTCGACCGCCTCGTCCTCGGTGGCGCCGCCGGCCACCGTCGCGGCGAACGGGTAGAGGTTCACCACGACCAGATCGAACGGCGCGATGTCGAGCTCGGCGAGCACCTCCGCATGCTCGGCGTTGCGCAGGTCGGCGAGCAGGCCGGCGTGCACCCGGGGATGCAGGGTCTTCACCCGGCCGCCGAGCACCTCCGGGAAGCCGGTCACCGTGCTCACCGGCGTCACCGCCAGCCCGTGGCGGGCCAGCACGTCCGCGGTCGAACCGGTCGAGACCACCTCGACCCCGGCCGCCAGGAATGCCTCGGCGAGCACCTCCAGACCGGCCTTGTCGTAGACGCTGACCAGCGCGCGCCGCAGCGGCCGGCGCCCGGTGGGCAGCACCTCGGCCGACCCGGACCCGCCCTGGCCGGCCACTTCTTCGCCCGATGACGTCATGATTCCTCCTGGACGTGAACCTCTGCCGGTACCTGTGCCGCGGCCGGCCGCGCCGGGGCCGCGCGCACGATCTCCCCGATCGTGGCGACGAACAGGCCGCGTTCGACGCCCTGGATCCTGACTCGCAGCGTGTCCTCGGTGTCCCCCGGTTCGACGGGCACGGCACGCTGCGCGATGATCGGGCCGGTGTCGACCCCCTCGTCGACCCAGTGCACCGTCACCCCGCTGACCTTCACTCCGGCGGCCAGCGCGTCGCGGACCGCGGCGGCCCCTGGGAAGGCGGGCAACAGCGACGGGTGCGTGTTCACCGCCGGGAAGCGTCCGATGACCTGACGGCCGAGGATCTTCATGTAGCCCGCAAGCACGAGCAGGTCGGGCTGGTGGGCGGCGATGCGCTCGGCCGTCGCGACGTTGAACGCGGCCCGGTCGGGATGGTCCTCGAGGCGGATGGTGAACACCGGGACGCCCGCGGCCTCGGCCCGCCGCTGCGCCCCGGTGCCGTGCCGATCGGTCCCGACCGCGACGACGGTGGCACCGAACCCGGCGTCCGCGGTCGCGTCGAGGATCGCCTGCAGGGTGGTGCCGGCGCCTGAGGCGAGAACGACGAGGCGAGCAGACACACCACACTCCGTAACGGGACGTGAGACCTATCAGGACCAGGGCCGTGCGGGGACCGGACCGATGTCGCGGGCCCGTGGTCGCCAGGGGCGCCGGGGCGAGGACCGCGGGAACGGCCGATGCCACCAAAACACCACCGTCAACGCATGGGGGCCGCCGTCAACCGCCAGGCGACGAACCGCGCCGAGTCCGACTGTACTGACTCCGAGTACCCACGCCAGCCGATCGACCGGGCCACATCACATCGACGCGGCCTCGCCCGCCGCCGGCTCACGCGGCGGGCGCCCAGCCGGCGACCAGAGCGGCCAGTCGCTCCTCGATCAGAGCGGCCGGCGGGGCGGCCGGCCCCGACGCGGTGGCCAGCCGAGCCGCCAGGGGCAGCAGGCCCGGGCTGACGTCGTCCTCGGCCCCGCCGGCGCCGCACCGACAGCCCGCGGCGGACTCGTCCGCGCCGGCGTCGACCTGCCCGAAGTCCGGCCCGTCGAGCAGCTCTCCGGGCCGGCACCGGTACAGCTCGGCAAGCCGCCACAGCACCGCAGCCGACGGGGCGCGGCCGCCCCTGGCCGGCCAGGCCTCCCAGTACGACCAGGTCTTACCCGTCTTGGCAGGCCCGGGAGCGGGCCAGCGCTCGTTCCACCGGCGGGCCGCCTCCTCCTGCGTCCACCCCTGGGCGAGCCGGAACGCCACCAGGGCGCCGAGATGATGCCGAGCCTGCAGCCTGCGAGCGATGCGACGGGAGGACCAGCCCAGCTCGCGCAGCTGACGAGCCTCGACTCGGATACGGGCGACCGCGACCGGCACGACGACCTCCTGAAGATGATCCGTTGCGCGGACCCTAGCCGGCACCGCCGACAGTTTCCGGCGACGAGTCCCGGCGCGCCCGCCCGCGCGGCCTCACTCGGGGCGCCGCGACGTCCAGGTCGCCGTCCGGCCACCGGGCAGCGGCATCCTGCGCCGCCAGAAGGACGGCTCGGCGTCCCGGGCGAGGAACGGCCGCTCGGCCCGCCGCACCGCGAGGTCCACCCCGCCGACCAGCAGCAGGCCGACGAACGCCACCTCGCCTCCGGCGAGCAGACCGCAGGCCCAGGCCGCCGCCGGCCCGTAGACGCCCGCGCCGCCGCCCACCCGCCCCAGCGAGGCCTGGCAGGCCAGCCCGATGAGCAGGCCGCAGCACGCCCCGGCGAGCAGCACGGTCGCGAGCCGGTCCCGCGAGCGCGCGCCCGCTGTGGCGCGATGTGCCATCACCCCGCACACCACTCCGGCGACGAGCGGCACCACCAGCAGCGCCAGCCAGCCCGGACGCGGTAGCGCGCTCGGCGGCAGCGCCGCGAGCACCGGCAGGTCGGGTACCCGGCCGGCGTGGACGACGTCGGCGCGCACCAGGCCCGAACCGGTGTGAAAGCCCGGACCGAGGGCGTACGCCAGCGCCCACAACACCAGATTGGGCAGCACCGCGAGCTGCGCCACCGCGAGCCCGAGCCCGCCGAGGACCCCGACGTCCAGCGCCCGCTCGGCGCCGGCCACCTCGGGCAGGGTGGCCGCGATGACGAGGGCCACCCCGAACGCGGCGGCGGCCACCAGCGAGGCGAACGCCGCCATCCCGCACAGCAGCGGGGTCCGCAGCCACCGCGGCAACACGCGCCACGCGGTGCGCAGCCGATGGCGCCCGGCGAGGGCGCCGAGCAGCGCCGCGGGCAGGCCGAACGCGACCGTGCCCAGCGCGGCCGACGCGAGGCCCGGCCGGGCCGGGCCGGAGCTGACCAGCAGCGCGACGACCACCACGAACAGCGTCTGGGCGGCGACGACCTCGCCGACGTCCAGAATCACGACCCGCCAGGGCACGCCGACCCCCGACGACCCGCGCCGCCCCCGCCCGTCCGGGCGCCGCGCCCGAGCGCTGGTCGGCCGCGTGCTGGCCGCGGGCGGGCGGGGGCGGCGCGGGT
>NZ_JCBATA010000049.1:0-58962 GCF_059816245.1 Frankia sp. RB5 | reverse complement strand
CCCCCCCCCCCCCCCCCCCCCCCCCCCCCCCCCCCCCCCCCCCCCCCCCCCCCCCCCCCCCCCCCCCCCCCCCCCCCCCCCCCCCCCCCACCCCCCCCCACCCCCCCCCCCCCCCCCCACGCGCGGGCGGGGGGGCCGCGCTGTGGCTCCCCGCCCCCCCGCGGCCCCCCGGCCCCGGGGGCCGCGGGGCGGGGGCGGCCGCCGCCCGCCCGGTCGGCGGGGTGACCGAGGGCAGCCGGGGCACGGCCCCGGTGGAACGCGGCGTGCCCGCCCCGGCAGGTGCCCGGGGCGGGCCCTGCGGTCCGGCGCCCTGCGGTCCGGCGCCCTGCGGTCCGGCGCCGTTGTGCGCCGCGGCGGGCACGTGGGGAGGAACGTGGGCGGGCGGCTGCGGCTGGGGCGGAATGCCCTGTTTCATGGAGATGTGCGAGGGAATCGCCGGGCCGGTCGGAACGTGCGCCGCGGCCGGCGTCTGCGGTGCCGGGTAGCGCGGCTGGGGGGCCGCGGCGGGATCGGGTGGGTCCACCGGGCGCCGCTGGTCGCGACGGGTTCCGTCGACCGCGCCGTCGTCGTGTCGCGGATCGTCGCGGCGGCGCTCGTCCTGCCGCCCCGCCGTGTCGTGCAGCCCTGCCTCGTCGTACCGGGCGGCGGTGTCGTAGCGCGCTCTGTCGTCGTACCGGGCCTCGTCGTACCGGGCCTCGTCGTACCGGTGTTCGGCGGGCCGTGTGTCCGTGGGCCGCGCGTCGTCGTACCGGGCGTCGCCGTACCGGGGTTCGTCGTACCGCGGGCCGGCGGGCCGTGTGTCCGTGGGCCGCGCGTCGTCGTACCGGGGGCTATGACGGGGGTCGATCTGGCGCTGGTTGTCGAACGTCGGGTCGGCTGGCCGCGGGTCGGCGAGGTGGGCCTGGGTGGGACGGGGGTCCTCGGCGCGGATGTCGCCGTAGCGAGCTTCGTCGGGAGAGCCCGCGCCGTCGCTGGCGGCCAGCGGGGATGGAGCCGATTCGGCGACGGGCAGCGGCAGGATGCGCGCCTTGGGCGGGGGCATGGGGGCGAGCCGCGATGCCGGGAGGTCCTGTTCCGCGCCGGGCAGGGGGCGGCCGTCACCCTCGACGTCCTCGTCCTCGTCGCTGTCGGGCGCGTCCGGCGAGATTCCGGTGATGGCGACGATCGAGGCACAGGGCCAGAGCCGGTCGCAGCTCAGGCAGAGGTCGAACTCATTCGGCTGATGCAGATCTATAAGCGTGATCAGTGAATAAATGTGTTCGATGATCTTCGGGCCGACCAGGACCGGCCCACGCGCAATGACGTCGAGCTCCGAGCGTAGTCGCCCGTGATATTGCTCGACGTCAGCAAGGCGCGGATCGTCCATCACAGGCAGCATGCACCATAGCGGGCGACGGGGTGCGAACGGCGTAGAACCAAGGAGGGAGCCGTCACGGCCTTCTCACGTTCCGCGTCCGTGCGCGGGATGTCAACGAGGCTCAGGGTCCCGCATTCCTCACCTGTGGTGAGGGTGGGGCCGGATCGGGCGCGCGCCGACCGCGTCGCCACGCCGGCGGACTGGCGGCGGCCGCGGTGGGGACGGTCGAGTGCCAACCGCTGATCAGGAGCGGTCCGGCCGGACCTCGTCGGTGCGGCGCACCTGGCGCATGAGCCCCTCCTGCAGGCGCGCGAACTCCTCGATGTAGGGACTTTCGACCCCTCCGGGGGCACCTTGCGGCTCCTTGCCTGTCGCAGAGCGGTCGAACGGCTCGAAGCCCGCGAACTGGCCGCCGGCGCCCGGCGGCATCCGGTCCTGCTGCCCGTCGAAGGCGGGGTAGTGCCCGGCGCCGTTCGGCGGGAGACCTCGGTCGCCCGGCGCGTCATAGCCCGGTCCGTAGGGCGGCATGCTGGGGGCTACTGGCGCGGCGGGACGCTCCTGGCCGCTGTCGAACGCCGGGTAGTGACTGCCGTTCGGGGATGGCGGGCGCTCGGGCGCGCCGCTGTCGTACCCGAAGGAGGAGCCGTTCGGGCTGGTCGCGCCCGGTGCGATGGACAGGGGGGCACTGCGCATGGCCTCACCCGCCGCCTCCGACTGATCCGTGGACAGAAAGCCCTCCGACGCCGGGTAGATACGCGCCGAGAGGCTGACCGACATCGGATCGCTGCCGTAGGTGATGACGTCGACCTGGTCCTCGGCGCTGATCCCGCCGTTGCGGGCGAGGTCGACGAAGCGGAACAGATCGGCCCAGCGCAGACCATCCAGATCGACACTGATGCGCAATGCCATGGTGGTGCCCCATCCCTGAGGTTCGTTACGTGCCGACGGTTACCTGGGCGCCAACGGACGATCGAGAGGTGCCACGGCACGCCACCCGTCAGCGCCAGCCCGGGCAGCGATGGGCGGCAGCTTATACCCCGTTGGGACAGCATTCCCCCTCCGGGGAGGTTGAGTGCACTCTGCGAGCTCTGCTGGTTATGTGGCGGTTGGCGGATTCGGTACCGGCTCATGACGGGCCGTCAGGCGAGCGGCCCGTGCGGGTGGATCCGCTGTGTCGGGTGACGTTCCCCTGACATGCGGCCATGGTCGGCCGTGTGGGTGACGGTGCCCGGGGGGCTCGGCATCCGGCTGGCCGGACCACGCCGTCGGGGTGGGCCGGGACGGGAGACGAGCGGCGGGCGAGGGGGTGCCCCGGGCCCCGGTCCGGGCGGGTAGTGTCCGATCCTGTGAGCGTTGTGTCCGGCGGTGTCAACGGCAGTGGGGTCAGCGGCATGGGCACGGCGGTAGGCGTGACCCAGGCTGGCGGCCTGCCGATCCGGCTTCTGCACGACCGTGTGCTGGTCGAACCCCGTGAGGACGCGGTGGATCGCCGCTCCAAGGCGGGCATCGTCATTCCGCCGACCGCGCACATGGGCAAGCGGCTGTCCTGGGCCGACGTCGTGGCGGTCGGCACCGCGGTGCGCACCATCCAGGTGGGTGACCGGGTGCTGTTCGACCCGGAGGACCGGGCCGAGGTGGAGCTGCATTCGACGACCTACGTCCTGCTGCGCGAGCGGGACGTGCACGCCGTCGCGGCCGAGCGGCTCGACGACGGCCTCACCGGCCTCTACCTCTGACCCGCCCGGTGCCTGGGGCACCGCTCACCTGACCACCCGGTGCCACCCCCGTGGCCGAATGGTGTACGGTGCCGCATCGATCGACAAACGGGCGACCCGCCCGGGTCGTGGCGTCCGGTCGTGAATGTGGTGGGAGAGACACCGCGCCGACCGGTCACCTGTCTGGCCTGACGCGGTTGTGGCCCGTATCCTCTGCTCGGCTTTGGTGATCCGCGTTCGGCCGGGACCCTTGGCTGTGGCGGAGGCGCCAGGAAATGCGGACATAAGGCGCGGCATCCCCTATTTTCGGGGTTCTTGCGTACCGTGGCCGACCGATGTCCTGGGGTGCCGTGTTGAATGGCCCCCCGTGTTCGGTGGTACCCGGTACCCATCGGTGGAGTCAGCCAGTGGGCGAGCGACGGTAGGGAAAGGGAAGGGGAAGGGGACGCATGGCGCGTGACTTCGACGCTCGGCGAAACGCGGATGTCGAGGAGGACGAGCTTCAGGAGCAGAGCCTGGAGAACCTGAAGGCGCAGCGTGCCGGTGCGGCGGCCGATCTCGGGGACGACATGGACGCCCTCGAGGCCGAGCTCGACCTGCCCGACGCGGATGTGCGCGACGAGGAGCTCTCGCTGCGCGTCCTGCCACGGCAGGCCGACGAGTTCACCTGCACCAGCTGCTTCCTGGTGCAGCACCGCAGCCAGCTCGCGGACCCGCGCCGCGTGGTCTGCTCGGACTGCGCGGCCTGACGGGCACGGGCGATCGGCGGCCGGGGTGTCGGCGGCGCGCGGCCGGGTCGGTCTGACCGGGCGGGCCCCGTGACAGGCGCCCCGCCGCCCGGCCCGGAGCCCGTGGCTGTGGGCGAGGCCCGCTCGAGGGCGAGTACGGGACGGCGCGTCGCCGCCGCGCTGGCAACGCTCGCCGCCGTGCTGGTCGTGTACTACTGCCTGCCGTTGCGCCACGCGCCGGGGGGCTTCGCGCTCGGCCTGCGGATCTTCGGTCTGGTGGCCGGGCTTGCCCTGCTGGGCTGGCTGTTCGTTCGCCAGGTGGCGGCCGGGCGGCGGGAGACGTCCGCGCGCTCTCGCTCCGCCTGGCTGTTCGCCGGGATCTGCGTGACGGTGGTGCTGTTCGCCACCACCTATTACTCCCTCGCGTATTACGGCCAGGAGATGGCGGGAATCCGCACCCGGACCGATGCCCTCTACTTCACGGTGACGGTGCTGACGACGGTCGGATTCGGCGACATCCGGGCCGTGGGCCAGACCGCCAGGGTCGTCGTCACCCTCCAGATGGGCTTCGACGTGTTGTTCGTCGCCACGGCCGGGTCGGTCCTGCGGGCCACCGGCCCGCGCTCGCCGGCCTGACCGCCCACCGCGCGGGACGTCGGCGCGTGCGGCCCGGATCCCGGCCGGGGTGTCCCGCGATCGACGGACGTGTGTGGCGAGTCGTCCGGAGCCGCCCTCGGTGACCACGCGGCGGCCAGCTTCTCAGGGTCACGTAGCCGTCACCGCGGGTTGCTCCCGCGTCCAAGTACCTGTACCACTACCCAGGGCAGTGTTGTCGTGGGGGTGGTGTGGAGTGCTCGACGAACAGTCACCGGGACCCGGTACTGTCCCGTCCCGATCACTGGCGCCCGGCCCCCGCACCGACGGCCTGATCTCGATGCAGGCCCATCAGCCCACCGACGACGGCATCGAGACCAGCGCCCGCGGCGTTGCGGACACAACGCCAGGCGGGACCGGCACCCGTCTGCCCCTCGTGCACGGCCACTTCGTCGCCCCACCGCTGCCGTCCGGCTTCCTCGACCGGCCCCGGCTGCGGACGCTGCTCGACGACGCCGTCACCAGCGTGCTCACCGTCGTGCGCGCCCCGGCCGGCTGGGGAAAGACCGCCCTGCTGGCGGCGTGGGCCGCCGCGCGATCGAACCAGACGCCGCTCGTGTGGATCAGGCTGGATCCGGCGACGGCCACGGACGCGGGCCACGGCGTGACCCTGCCCCTGTGGCCGCAGCTGCTGCACGGGTTCGACCGTGGCGGCGTCCTGCCGGTCGGCCACGATCTGACCGCTCCGGACGATCTCGGCGGGGACGCCGCCGGTGGCCCCGGTGGCCGCGACTACCGGCGGCTCGCGAACCTGCTGGTCGGGCTGCCGGGCCCTGTCGTGCTGATCCTGGACGACGTCCAGGTCCTGCGCCGGCCGGACGATCGCCACGGTCTGGAACTCCTGGTGAACGAGGCCGGCGACCAACTGCGCACGATTCTGTGCGGGCGGGTGGTGCCCCTGGCGCTGCACCGGTTGCGCGCGGCCGGGCGCATCACCGAGATCGGCCCGCACGACCTCGCCTTCACCGAGCCGGAGAACGTCGACCTGCTGCGGGCGCACGGGGTGAGCACGACGGAGCCGGCCCTCGCCGATCTCCTGCATCTGACCGAGGGCTGGCCGGCGGGACTGCGCCTGGCCATGGCCGCCGTCGCGGCCCGCGGCCCGCGGCCCGGTACGGGCGAGATCCCGGTGGCGCCGCCGGGCCCCACGTCGAGGGCGGCATCCATGCCCGTGCTGCCGTCGCTGGCCGACGTACCCGAGGTCGCCGAGTTCCTGCGCGCCGAGCTGCTGGCCCGCCATCCCCCCGCCGTGCGCCGGTTCCTGCTGCGCACCAGCCTGCTCGACCAGGTCAGCACCCCCCTGGCCGACGCCGTCGTCGGCGAGCGGGTCCGCGTCGCGCCGCTGGCCGGCCACGACGCGGTCCCGCCGCAGTCCCCGGCCGCCGGGGCGGCGTGGGCACCGGGCGCCGTCCCGGAGCCGGCCCGCGCGCCCGGGCCGGCCGCCGCGCCGGTCCTGGCGGCGGGGTCGCACCGGCCCGACGACGCCCAGGCCCGGGCATTCGCAACGATCCCCGGGCCCGGGATCGCGCCGAGCCTCGCCGCGGGGACAGGACCCGGACCGTCGCCGTCGCCGTCGCCGTCGCCGGAGGCGGTGGCCGGCATCGAGCCGCTGGTCGCGCTCGCCGAGGACGGCGGATTCGTCCTCCCGGTCGACGCGGACGGCGACTGGTTTCGCTACCACCGCCTGTTCGCCGCGCTGTTGCGCGCGGACCTGCGGCGGGACCGCACCGAGGACGTCGACGAGCTGCATCTGCGGGCCGCGCTGTGGTTCGCCGCGCACCGCCGGCCGGCCCAGGCGGTCCGCCACGCGGCGCGAGCGGGCGACTGGTGGTACGCCTCCTGCCTGTTCATCGAGTGCGCGGCGAGGACGGAGGGGATCGTCGGGGCCCGCGCCGAGCGTGAGGCCGCGCTGGCCGGGATCCCGGCGTCGGTCGCGAGCTGGTCACCGGAATGCGCGCTCGTCGTCGCCGCCGGCCATCTGGCGCAGGGGCGGGTGGCCAAGGCGGTGGGCTGCCTGGAGACGTCCCGTCGCGCGATCGCGGGCGAACCCGCCTCGCCGCGCCGCCGGGCGCTGGCCGCGCAGGCGGATCTCGTCGACCTGCACCGCGCGGAGCTCGTCGGCGACGCCGAGGAGATGCTGAGCGTGGCTCGGCGGCTGCTGCGGCCCGGGGACCAGGACGTCGACCGGGGCGACGGGCGAGCCGGGGAGGTGGTGGCGGCGCTGGCCTGGTGCGGGCGGGGGCGTGGGGAGCTGTGGATGGGCCGGCCCGAGGCGGCGATCGAGGCCCTCACGGTGGCGCTTGACGCGGCCCGCCTCGTCGGCGCCCGGACGATCGAGACATCCGCGGCCGGGGCGCTGGCACTGGCGCTGGCACTGCGGGGCCGGTTGCGGCTGGCGGAGTCGAGCGCGGCCGGCGCGCTCAGCGGCGCCGCGGAGGCGACCGGTGCGGACCCGACCTCGGCGGGCGTGGTCGAGGCGCGGCTCGCCCTCGCCCTGGTGGCCCTGGACCGCTCTGATCGGGGCGGGGCGGCGCGACACCTGGACGCCGCCCACGCCGGGTGCGGCCCAGGCCTGCCCGCGCACCTGCTCGATCTCGTCGCCGTGGCACGGGCGCGGGTGTGGTGCCAGCCGGGGCGGACCGAGCAGGTGCGGGCCGGCCGCCGGCTGCTCGGCGGGCGTGGGCGGCCAACGGGACCACCGCTGTGCCTGTCACTGTGGCGGTCGGTGGAGGTCGATCTGCTGCTCGCCGCCGGGAACGCGCAGGCCGCCCGGCAGGCGTTGGGCCGGCCCGCCGAGAACCGGCGGTCGGACCAGATCATGGCCCTGGCCACCGCGCGGGCCGACCTTGCCTGCGCCGACCTCGACGCGGCCGAGGAGGCGGTGTCGGCGCTGCTGCGTGCCGACGGTGGGGGAGGCGGTCCCGTGGTCTCGGCCTGCGTTCTCGCGGCGATCGTCGCCGCTCGGCGGGGCGATCAGGCGCGAGCGACCGGGCTGCTGGCCCGCGCCCTCGCCCTCGCCGAGGACGAGGGCCTGACCAGTCCCTTCCTCGACGCCGGGACGGAGGTGGCGGCGATGCTCGCGGCGCACCCGGGCCTGGCCGCCGCGCATCCGGACTTCGTCGTGGGCCTGCGGGCGGCCGCCGAGGCCGGCGAGGTGGGCGGGACGCCGTCCGTCGTGAGCGCCGAATCGCACGCGGCGCGGGTCGCGGGCGCGGCGTCGCCCCGTTCCGCCGCCCCGCGCACCGCCGCCCCCGCGCGCACCTCCTCGCCCGTCGATCCGCGTACCGGACCGCTCGTCGGTCCGCGTGCCGCGTCGCTCGGCGGTCCGCCTGCCTGGAACCCTCCGCCTGCCTGGAACCCGGGGACAACAGGCGGTCGGATCGGGGGGCCGCCGGGGATGGCACGGCCGGGGCGGCAGGCGCCGCACGGTCCGGGGGCCCCGGGCGCTGCCGGCGGCGCGGTGCCGGCCAGCCCGCCGCGCGTGCATGGGCCTTCGGTTCCCGCCGACCGCGGCCATCGGGCGCCGCCGATGCCGGGCCGCGCCGGCGCCGACCAGCGGATGACAGCCGTGCCGCGAGCCTGGGCGGCGGATTCCGGGCGGCGCCGGACGGCCGGGCCGGCCGCCGGGGACCGGCTCAGCGAGCGCGAGCTGGCGGTGCTCAGCTATCTGCCGACGATGCTGACGACCGCGGAGATCGCGGCCGAGCTCTACGTCTCCGTGAACACGGTGAAGACGCATCTGAAGAGCATCTACCGCAAGCTCGACGTCCCCCGGCGCCGCGACGCCGTCCACCGGGCCCGCGAGCTGCATCTGCTCTGACCGGTCGCGGTGGGCCGGCCGGGAGCCCCGGTGATCGGTCAGTTGCCGAAGGTGCGGCGTTCCAGATCGAGGTAGGGCGACCGGTCCGGACAGTCGGGCGGCCGGGGAGTGGTGGCGGCCTCGTCGGTAGCCTCCGGCCGGGTCGGCGGAATCGTGGGGGCTGGCGGACGGTCGCGAGCCGTTCCCGGCCCGGGCAGGGGAAGCACCGCCCGCAGCACACAGATGGCGGCGATGACGATTCCGGCGACCATCAGGATCAGGCCCAGAACCGGGAGGTCGATTCCGGCCAGCCGCCAGGTGAGCGCGTATCGGAGGGCGGCGCCGACCACAATAAGGAAGACGGACAGGCCGAGGGTCATCGCTCTTCACCTCGTTCGTCCCGCGCGCCCGCGGCGGTCGGCCGTCGGTGGCGGAAGGCGGAATCGGTGGCGCGGGACCGGGTGAGGTCCGCGCGAATCCGGCGGAGGAAACGCGGCGCGGGCACGGACGGCCCACAGTGAGAGACATTGGGCAGGTACGGCTCCAGACGGGTGCGCGGCCCTCCTCCGGCCGGCCGTGGCGTCTCTCCGACTACGGAGAGCCTCACCTCTCCCTACCCTCGGTGCTGTTGACCATGCGGATGGCGCAGGTGGTCGCCGCTTAATCACCCCCCGTGGAGGGGGCCTCGCGGTACGGACGACGGCCGGACGGGCGGGGCACTCGCCCGGAAGGCGTGCCGCGGCGCCGTCGACGGCGGGCCGGACCACTCGTCTCCACCGTGGGGGTAGCCCATTAGGGGGAGGTGGCCGTGCGGGGAAAGTCACCCGAGGTGTCGGCGCGGCGCGCCTGGGTGGCGAATGCGGCGAGATATGGCCGGTTGGGGGCGTGTTTCTCCCACTTGTGGGGTGGGTTTGACTGGTTGGTAAACGAGGGGTGTGGGCTACTGCTGGCGTAGCGAGGGAGGCGGGCCCTACGCTTGCCGAACATGTCCAGCTTCACCGGAATTCACCCCGGTGGAAAAAGCCACAGCCGGGCCACCGCCCGGTGCGATTCTGAGTCTGACCCCCCGGAGGCACGCGTGACCGACCGAGTTCCCCGCTCGACCGATGCTATCGGCGAGGACGTACCCCATCGGCCGCGAATCGGCGTGACCGTCGACACATCCACTGACATAGGCGTCGCGAGCCGGCTTGCCAGGCGAACCTCGATGAACTCGCCCGTACCGCCGACCGCGCCACACCGTTCCGCGGCTCCGCGGCATCCCGCACCGGCCACGGGCGCGGGAGGCGCTGCTGCGCGGCCACTGTCTCACACCCGGGCCACGCCGCCGATGGCGGGTCCCGCGATGGGCCGCGGTGAGATGCCCGGCGCCGCCCCGCGGGTGGCGCCCGGAACGCAGCTGCGCCCCAGTGTCGCCGCCGCCCGCGCCGGCGGCGCGGCGCCGATGCCTCGCGACCTCGCCCTCGGCGCCGCCGAGCTGCGGGGCATCCTGCGTGTCGTCGAGGACTGCGAGCGGGCGTCGTCGCTCGCCTCGTTCCGGGAGCTGGCGCTCGACGGCATGGCGCGTCACCTCGGCTACCGGCATTCGGCCTTCTTCCTCGGCTCCTCCATCGAGACGGCCTTCCAGGACGCCCGGCCCACCGGCCGCGGTCTCGCGCTACGCCTGGCCGGCCCGTACATGGAGCGGTACCGGGAACTGGAGGCACTGAGCAACCCGGAGAGCCTTCGCTCGGTCCGCGAGCGGGGCCTGGCGACCCTCGACGACCTCGGCGTCCCGGAGCGGCCCGAGGTGCGGATGCGGCTGGAGCGCTTCCTGCGCGCGCACGGGATCCACGCGAAGCTGCTCGTGCGGCTGTTCGGCCCGTCCAACGTGGGCGCGCTGATCTCCCTGCTGGACTCGCGTCCGGGCGCCTTCGGCCCCCGCGATCGCGCGGTGGGCGCGGTGCTGGGACGGCACCTCGGCAACCTGCTGCGCTTCTACATCCGCACCGACCCCGGTCCGTCCGTCGCGGGACGGCTGTCCGCCCGCGAGCGCGACGTCGTGCGGCTCGTCGCCGAGGGCCGGTCGAACCGGCAGGTCGCCGAGGCGCTGTGCATCAGCATCGACACGGTCAAACACCACCTCACCCACGCCCTGGTCGCGACGGGCTGCACGAACCGGACCCAGCTCGCCATCGCCTGGCAGCGGGAGACCAGCGCCTTCGCGCCGCCGAGTCCGCCGCGGCCCTGAGCCGGGCGCCCGCCCGGCCCGAGAACCCGACACTGACAACCTGACGGATGGTCGGCGCTGACGGCCTGCCGACCGCACGGCCTGCGGGCGCGCACGCACTTCGGGTGCGCTCGGCCTTCCGGCCCGCTCGGCTTTCCGGCCCGCGCGTCCTTCGGCTCGCATGGTTCGTCCGCGCCGCCGGCCCTGGCGCCCGGCTCGCGCCGACGGCCGGTCAGCGCCGACGCGTCGTCGACCCCACCGCTGCTCCGCGAGATCCACCGCGGGTGGCGGGCACCTTCGAACCTCGCCACCCGCGGTCGAGCCGCGCCCGCGTGCTCCCCGTGCCGCGCGGCCGGCGCCCATATCATGGGCGCCGGGCAGACAGTGGGTGATCGGTGCCGTGATGTCCGTGATCCCCTGCCGGTGAGCAAGCGGTTGGGCGCCGGATGATCCTCGTCTGAGTGGACGTCCACCCTGGGTGGCAGGCGCCGCCGACCGCCTTCCGCGGTCCGCCGAGACGGCCGCCCCCTCATGCCGTATGAATTGGCGCGATTCCTCGCGCGCGGGTGATCGACCATGCGATCATTTCCCCTATCCGCGGGTGCCGCCTCGCTCCTGGTTGCGCAGCGCTCTTCGTGGCGTCCGCGCCCCGGTTGAGTCAGCCGGTCGATGTGTTCCGCCCTCGCCGGCCTTCCATGCCATTGTTCGGCGGCCTCTTCGCGTGCCCGGGATGCGGCCCGGGGGAAGGCGTGCGGGCCGCGGCCGCCGGTCGCGGCCCGTCTGTCTCTCACCGTGTGTGACCGATCTTCGTCGCGCCTTTTCCTGGCTGACGGCGGCGCGCCGGCCACCGCAACGTCGCCGCCCGCGGATCACGGCGGTGTCCGGCGGCGGGTGCGCGGTGCGGTCCCGCCCAGTTCGGGCTCTCTGCGGGATGGCCCGGCATCCTGGGCCGGTGTGCCCTCCGGAACCCGTCATCGATCATGGCCGGCGCGGCGACACCGCTGTGGCAGCGGAGGGTTGGTCATCGAGACCGCCCTGGTCACACTTGGTCAACTGGGATGATCCCAGGCATGGGCGCGCCCGAGCCGCCGCCGCCGGGCGCCCAGGCGCCATGATCTCTCCTGGGTCGGGACCCGGAACTTCCACTTTGGTGGTTTCATACCGAATGCGCCGCATATGGGGCCTGTGTCATGCTCGCTGTGGCGCGTCGTAGCGGGCCGATCCGGCTAGGTGGTTCGGGGCAGGGTTGCCTCCCTTGACGGGTCGGTCGCGCTTGCGATCGATGGCACACTGTGACTAGGTTGGCTTGCGTCTCTGCCGGGCGGCCGGGTGGTGAACGCGGCCGGCCCGGTCGTCGGTGACTGACCCGCCGACGACACGCGATCGATTTCCAGGCGCCCTGGCCGCCCAATGGCGGATAACGGCCGGGGCACGGGTGTCACTGCCGATTTCCGCTGGTGTCGATCGAGTGGGCGTGGGAGTGCCGAATATTGGCTCGCCGCGCTGACCGCCACGTTAGCGAGCAGAAGCCGAACGAAAACCATCTGATCGGGAGGTCGGGATACCGGCCGGCGTGATACCAATTCGTAACCTCCGGCGGCGCCGCCGGGATTGATGACGTCGCCCGGTGCACATCCATGCGGGCTCTGCGTAATCCCATCGGTGACATCGGCGACGATGTCCGGCCTGGGCGAAGCGTTGGCGGGATGGCCAGCCGACCAGGTCATGACAGCCATCGCAGGGCTCCGAGGAGTATGCGATCACGTCTGTGCTCTGCCACCATGCAGTGATCCGCACCGAGCCGACTAGTATTCCGCGCACGTTGACGATGCCGAGTCGGCTAAGCACGACGGCGCCCCGGAGGGCCGGGCGCGCCAGTTCCACGAGAGTTGTTGGGGGTCCGTTCGTTTTCCGCGTAGTCAGGACAGATACAGCTTCCCCGGGACGTCTGTCGCCCAGTGGCGCCGGCCAGGAGGTCGCCGATGATGTGGGCCATCCTGTCGTTGGGAACGTGTCCCTCACGTTGGTTTGGTGGGTGAACCTCTTGTTCGGGATCTGGCCGTGCGCCGCCGTGCTGGCGGGCCGCGCGGTGTGGGTGCCGGGCCGGTCGCGCGACCGAAGGACCATGGCGGGCCCCCTGAACCGGACTAGTACATCGCCCTCGCCGCCCTTCCCCAGGTCGCGACCTGCCAGGAGGACCTGCCGATGACCACCAGGCTCCGCCCACCACCCGCCCGTATCCCCGCCGGACCCACCGCGTCCGACCCGCTCGCCGCACGCGAGCTCGTCGTCGTGATCACTCCGTTCGCCCAGCCCAGCGCCGCGCTCGTCGCCGCCGTGACGCGGGCGGGCGGCCTCGGCGTGCTGGACCTGGGCCGCTGCGCGCGCCAGGCCCGCCAGGCCCTGCGGGACACGGCCCGCTGGGCGCCGGGACGCTTCGGGGTGCGGGTCGCCGCCGGCTGCCCCCTCGACCTCGACGCGCTGCCCGAGTCCGTCGACCTGGTCGTGCTCACCGCCAGCCCGGACGCCGGGGACGGCGCGGGCGGCGCCGGTCCGGCCGACGGCCCCGAGCCGGTCACCACGGGGGAAGCCGCAGGGGCGCGGTGGTCCGTCGCCGAGCTCGTCCGCGGCGGGCGTCGGGTCTGGGCGGAGGTCACCTCGGTCGGCCAGGCGCGCGCGGCCGTCGCCGCCGGCGCCACCGGGCTCATCGCCCGCGGCAACGAGTCCGGCGGGGCCGTCGGCGAGCTGACGACGTTCACCCTGCTGCAGCACCTGCTCGCGGACCGGCCGTGCACCGCCGCGGGACAGGCCGTGCCCGTGTTCGCCGCCGGCGGGATCGGTCCCGCGACCGCGGCCGCCGCGGTGGCCGGCGGCGCCGCGGGCGTCGTCCTCGACTCGCAGCTTGCGCTCGTCCGGGAGATGGAGCTGCCCGAGCCGGTCGCCGCCGCCGTGCGGGCAATGGACGGCAGCGAAACCGTCCTGTACGCCGGCCATCGGCTCTACACCCGGCCCGACCTGCCCATCGCCGCCCTCGCCGGGCGCACCGACCGTCCCGGTGAGGGTGAGCTGCGCGACACCGGCGGCGAACTCGCCTCCGACGGCGCCCTCGCCCCGGCAGCCGGGTCCAGTCCCGCCGCGGCGTCCACGCCCGCCGGCGCGGACACGGCGGGGCAGGTGGCGGCGCGACTGGGCGGGCGCGACCTGGTCGGGCAGTTCCTCCCGATCGGGCAGGACGGGGCCTTCGCCGCCGCCCTCGCCGACCGCCACGTCACCGCCGGTGGTGTCGTCCGCGCCGTCCGGCAGGGGATCCGGGACGGCATCGCCGCCGCCGCGCGGGCCCGGCCGCTGGCCGCCGGCTCGCCGCTGGCCGCGGCCCACGGCCTGCGTCATCCCGTCGCGCAGGGGCCGATGACCCGGGTCAGTGACCGGGCGGAGTTCGCCCGTGCCGTGGCTGACGGCGGCGGCCTGCCGTTCCTGGCCCTCGCCCTGCTGGGCGGCGACGACACCCGCGAGCTGCTGACCCGCACCCGTGCGCTGCTGGGCGACGCGCCCTGGGGAGTCGGCATCCTCGGGTTCGCCCCGCCGGAGCTGCGGGCCGCCCAGCTCGCGGCGGTGCGCGAGGCCCGGCCCCCGTGCGCGATCATCGCCGGCGGCCGGCCCGCGCAGGCGGCGCCGCTGGAGGAAGCCGGCATCGACACCTATCTGCACGTGCCCTCGCCCGGCCTGCTCGGGCGGTTCCTCGCCGACGGTGCCCGCAGGTTCGTCTTCGAGGGCCGGGAGTGCGGCGGCCACGTCGGGCCGCGCTCCAGCTTCCCGCTGTGGGAGGCGCAGATCGCCGGCCTGCTCGCCTACGGCGAGTCCGCGGCGGCCGGGCCCGACTTCTTCACCGAGCTGCACCTGCTGTTCGCCGGCGGGATCCACGACGCCCGGTCCGCCGCGATGGTCGCCGCCGCGGCGGGACCGCTCGCCGAGCGGGGCGCCCGCGTCGGCGTGCTGATGGGCACCGCCTACCTGTTCACCGCCGAGGCGGTCGACGCGGGCGCGATCCAGGCGGGCTTCCAGCAGGCGGCGCTCGACTGCGAGCGCACGGTGCTGCTGGAGACCTCGCCCGGCCACGCCACCCGCTGCGTCGAGTCGCCGTACGTGCGCACCTTCCTGGAGCGCCGCCGGGAGCTCGCCGCCGCCGGCACCCCCCGCCAGCGGATGTGGGAGGAGCTGGAGGGGCTCAACCTGGGCCGGCTGCGGGTGGCCAGCAAGGGGCTGCGCCGCGACGGCGGGCGGGTCGTCACCGTCGACGCCGAGACCCAGGCGCTGGAGGGCATGTTCATGATCGGGCAGGTCGCGGCGCTGCGGTCCGTGCGCACGACGATCGCCGCGCTGCACGACGAGGTCACCACCGCCGCCACCGACGCCCTCGACGCCCGCGCGACCGACCTCGGCCTCACCCCCGCCGCCGACGCCGCTTCCGCCCGTGACACCGAGAGGGCGGTGGGCAGCGTGGCGCCGCGGGCGACGGCCACGGCGCGACCGGATCCGGCCGCCGCGGCGGCGGCGAGCGGGCGTCCGCTGGATATCGCCATCGTCGGCATGTCCGCGATCTTCCCGGACGCGCCGGACCTCGACACGTTCTGGGCGAACATCATCGCCGGCGTCGACTCGATCCGCGAGGTGCCCGCCGACCGCTGGGACCCCGAGGTCTACTACCGCTCCGACGCCCTGGTGAAGGACGCCGGGCGGCACACCCCGTCGAAGTGGGGCGGCTTCCTGCCGCCCGTCCCGTTCGACGCGTTGGCGTACGGCATTCCGCCGCGGTCGCTGCGCAGCATCGAGACCAGCCAGCTGCTCGCCCTGGAGGTCGCCGCCAGGGCGCTGCGCCACGCCGGCTACGACACCGCGCAGAAGGACGGCGCGCGGGGGGCCGCCGGTGAGGGACGGCCGTTCGACAGGTCCCGCGCGTCCGTGGTGTTCGGCGCCGAGGCCGGCACCGAACTGTCCGGCGCGTACGGCATGCGCTCGATGTGGCCGGGCCTGTTCGGCGCGCTGCCGCCCGAGCTTGAGGAGTTCCTGCCCGAGCTCGACGAGGACTCGTTCCCCGGCATGCTCGCGAACGTCATCGCCGGGCGGGTCGCGAACCGGCTCGACCTTGGCGGGGTGAACTTCACCGTCGACGCGGCCTGCGCGTCGTCGCTGGCCGCCCTCGACGCGGGCTGCAAGGAACTCGTCGCCGGCAGCTCCGACCTGGTGCTCGTCGGCGGGGTCGACACGCACGCCGGCGCGCACGACTTCCTGCTGTTCTCCTCGGTGCACGCGCTGTCGCCGGGCGGGCGCTGCCGCAGCTTCGACGCCGGCGCCGACGGCACCGGCCTCGGCGAGGGTGTCGCCGTCGTCGTCCTCAAGCGGCTCGCCGACGCCGAGCGCGACGGCGACCGCATCCGCGCCGTCATCCGCGCCGTCGCGGGCTCCTCCGACGGGCGGGCACTCGGCCTGACCGCGCCGCGCCAGGCCGGTCAGGTGCTCGCCCTGGAACGCGCCTACGCGCGGGCGGGTGTCTCGCCGGGAGAGATCGGTCTGCTGGAGGCGCACGCCACCGGCACCGTCGTCGGCGACCGCACCGAACTCGCCACCCTCACCGAGATGTTCACCGACAACGGCGCCACGCCCGGTGGCTGCGCCGTCGGCTCGGTGAAGTCGCAGATCGGGCACACCAAGTGCGCCGCCGGCCTGGCCGGGCTGATCAAGGTCGCGAAGGCGGTCGAGACCGGCGTGCGCCCGCCCACCCTGCACATCGACACCCCGAACGCCTACTGGGACGCCGAGACCAGCCCGTTCTACTTCGACGAGGCGGCCAAGCCGTGGGCGGCGCCGGCCGAGCAGCGCCACGCCGGCCTGTCCGCGTTCGGGTTCGGCGGAACGAACTTCCACGTCGTCCTGTCCGCCTACGACGGCGGTCCGGAGCCGGCGCACGGCCTGGACCAGTGGCCGGCCGAGCTGTTCGCCGTCCGCGGCGCCGACCGGGCGGCGGCGACTCGGGCGCTGGACCGGCTCGCCGCGCTCGTCACCGCGAACGACGCCGCCGGGCGGCCGCTGCGGCTGCGCGACCTCGCTCGCACGACCAGTGCCGCCGGCGGCGGGCCGGTGCGTCTCGCCTTCGTCGTCGACGACCTGGACGGCCTGCCCACCGCGATCGAGGCGGCCCGCACGTTCACGCCGAACCCGCGGGATGGGCTGTTCGTCCGCGACGACGACGCCGAGCCGGGCGCGACCGCCTTCCTGTTCCCCGGGCAGGGCAGCCAGCGGCCCGGGATGCTCGCCGATCTGTTCGTCGCCTTCCCCCGGCTGCGGGGCGTGCTGGAGCTGGCCCCCCAGTGGGTCGACACGATGTTCCCGCCGGCCGCGTTCACCCGGGAGGCCCGCGGGGCGCAGGCCGCGGCGATCACCGACACCCGCGCCGCCCAGCCGACCCTCGGCCTCGCCGGCCTCGCCATGCACGACCTGCTCACCAGCCTCGGCGTGCGGCCGGACCACGTCGGCGGCCACTCGTACGGCGAACTGGTCGCGCTGTGCGCCGCCGGCGCGCTGGACCGGGACGACCTGATCGGGCTCAGCGAGGCGCGCGCCGGAGCGATCCTCGACGCCGCCGGTGACGATCCCGGCACGATGGCCGCCGTCGCCGCTCCGGTGGAGCGGGTGCGCGCCGCGCTCGCGGAGCTGGGGCCCGCCACGTCCGTCGTCGTCGCCAACCACAACGCCCCCCGGCAGAGCGTGATCTCCGGCCCGACCCAGGCGGTGGCCGCGGCGATCGACGCGCTCGACCGCGCCGGACTGCGGGCGAAGCGGATCCCGGTCGCCTGCGCGTTCCACAGCCCCGTCGTCGCCGCCGCGGCCGCCACGCTGGCCGCTCGGCTCGAGGACATCGAGATCGACCCGCCGCGCCTGCCGGTGTGGGCCAACACGACCGCCGCGCCCTATCCCGCGTCGCCGGACGAGGTTCGGGTGACGCTCGCCGCCCAGGTGGCGGCGCCGGTGCGGTTCGTCGAACAGATCGAGTCGATGTACGCCGCGGGGGTGCGCACGTTCGTCGAGGCGGGCCCTGGCCGGGTACTCGCCCAGCTCGTCGGCAAGATCCTCGACGGGCGGCCGCACCGGGTCGTCGCCACCGACGTCGCTGGCGAGCCCGGCCTGCGCCGGCTGCTGCTCGCGCTCGCCGAACTCGCCGCCGCCGGCGTCCCGGTCGACCCGTCGCCCCTGTTCGCCGGACGTGACGCCCGCGTCGTCAGCGCCGCCGACATCCCGCGCCGTCCCGGCTGGACCGTCGACGGGGCGTACGTGCGCACCGCCGACGGCGCCTTCCTGCCCGGTGGGCTGCGCCCGGCGCCCGGATTCGCCCGGGCCGCGGCCGCGGCCGGCGCCGACGGCGGTCGGTCGGCGCCGGCGGGCGGGCAGGCACCGTTGCCACGGGCTCGGCCGGGAGGAGCCGGATCACGGCCGTCCGCCGCGCGGGCGCCCGGCGCGCAGCTGCCCGAGATCGTCGGGGTGCGTGGCTTCGTCCCGCAGGACCCGGGCCCGCCCAGCGCCCTCGCCTCGGCGGACGTCCCCAGCAGCCCGGCCGTCCCCGCCGGCCGGGGCGGGCCCGCCGGGGCGGCCGGGCCCTCGACATCGGATGTCCTCGCCGTCCCGACCTCACCCGCGAACCCCGGCGTTTTCGCGAACCCGGGCGTCCTCGCGAACCCCGCTGTCCCCGCGTATCCCGGTGTCTCCGCGGACCCGAGTGCCCACGCGGACCTGGCCGTTCACGCGGACCTGACCGACGACCTGGCGGCCCTGCCCGCCGACCTGCCCGAGTTTGGAGGTGGCGGCCAGGTGGAGGCCGTGGTGCTGGACTTTCTGCGGACGACCCGGGAGCTGGTCGCGGCGCAGCGGGACGTGATGCTCGGCTACCTGGGCTATGACCCTGGCGGCGTCGCCCGGCCGGCCACGTCCGACGGCGCCGGCCACCCGACCGCGGCCACGGTCCCCGTCCCTCCCGCGAACACGGGCCCTCAGCCGGCCGCCGCCTACCCTGCCGCCGCCTACCCGGCGGAGGCCGGACTCGGTGCAGGGTCCGTCGTGCCGCGGCAGGCGGGGCCGGGTGCCCACCCCGCGCCGCCGGCGCCCCGGCCCGGGTACGCCGCCGAGCCCGCCGCCGCGTATCCGGTGCCGACCGCGACCGCCGCGCCGGCGACTCCTGTGCCGGCGGCTGCCGTGCCGGCTGGTGGGGCGTCGGTTGCTGGTGGCTCGGTGGGGGTGGATCGGGCGTCGGTGTCGGATGCGGTGGTGGGGGTGATCGGGGAGCAGACGGGTTATCCGGTGGAGATGCTGGAGCCTGATCTGGATCTTGAGGCGGATCTGTCGATCGACTCGATCAAGCGGACGGAGATTCTGGGGGAGTTGGCGGCGCGGTTGGGGTTGGTGGCCGCGGGGTCGGGTGAGTTGAGCGAGGAGCTGGTCGAGGAGCTGGCGGCGATCAAGACGGTGCGGGGGATCGTCGACTGGATCGTCGAGCGCACCGGTCCGGCCGGCGGGTCCGGATCGTCCGCCGGCCAGCCTGGCGGGTCGGTGCCGGCGGCTGCCGTGCCGGCTGGTGGGGCGTCGGTTGCTGGTGGCTCGGTGGGGGTGGATCGGGCGTCGGTGTCGGATGCGGTGGTGGGGGTGATCGGGGAGCAGACGGGTTATCCGGTGGAGATGCTGGAGCCTGATCTGGATCTTGAGGCGGATCTGTCGATCGACTCGATCAAGCGGACGGAGATTCTGGGGGAGTTGGCGGCGCGGTTGGGGTTGGTGGCCGCGGGGTCGGGTGAGTTGAGCGAGGAGCTGGTCGAGGAGCTGGCGGCGATCAAGACGGTGCGGGGGATCGTCGACTGGATCGTCGAACGCACCGGTCCGGACACCCCGCCGGGGGAGCCGGCCAGCCGGCCGGCCGAGTTCGCGGCGGACGCGCCCGGAGAGAACCGGCGGTACCCGTCCGCTCCCGGTGGTCCTGCCGGGCCGGGGGGTTCCCGGCCGGGCGGCACCAGGCCGGGCCACGACGTACCGGGCCACGACGTACCGGGCCAGCCCGGTTCGCCGCGGGGCGACCAGGACCGTTCGGGTCGAGGTCGGGACAGGCACGGCGCCGCCGGCCACGAGCCGGGCGGCAGCGCGGCGGCGGCCCGGACCGGGCGCGGCGAGCCGGCGCTCGTCGGAGCGGCCCAGGCCGCCGCGGCGGCGCCGCCCGGGTGGACCGCCGCCGCCGCGACCACAGCAACCGGAGCTGCCAGCGCGCCTCCCGTCACCGGCGGCGCCGACGAGGACGTCGAGGCGATCCCGCTGCAGCGCTTCGTGGTGGAGCCGCAGGCGGTTGCCGCGCCCGCGGACGTGGCGCCGGCCGATCTGACCGGTTGCCGGTTCCTGTTGGTCGAGGGTGGTCTCGGTGTTGGCCTGGCGCTGGCGACGAGGCTGGAGCAGGCCGGCGCCGAGGTGCGGATCCTCGCCGCCGACGATCCCGGTCTCGTCGACCAGATCCGGGCCGGCGCCGGCGCCGACGGCCTGGCCTGGATCGCCTCCGCCGACCCGGACGCGAACGAGCGTGCCGTGCTGCCGGGCGCGTTCCCCGCGCTGCGGGCGGCGGCGCTCGGCGGCAGCCGCCGGGTGCTCGCCGTCACCGGCAACGGCGGCCGGTTCGGCCGGTCGACCGTCCGCGGCGGCGACGCCGGTCGGTCCGCTCCGGGCGCGGGGCTCGCCGGGCTGGTGCGCACGATCGCGCGGGAGGTGCCGGGACTGGCGCTGCGCGTCGTCGACGTCGAGGTGAAGGAGGAGCCGCGGCAGATCGCCAACTCCCTGTTCACCGAGCTGCTGGGCCCCGGCGGCCCGGTGGTCGTCGGCTACCGGGAGGGCGCGCGGGCGACGCCGCGGGTCACGCCCGCGCCGCTCGGCCAGGCCGCGGACGTCCCCGCGGGGCTCGACGCGTCGTCGGTGGTGCTGCTGACCGGCGGGGCGCGGGGAATCACCGCCGCGGTCGCACTGGAACTCGCCCGCCGCACCGGCTGCGCCGTCGAGCTCGTCGGCCGCACCGCGCCGCCCACCGCGCCGGAGGACCCGGCGACGGCGGGCGCGCCCGACGCCCCGGCGCTGCGCCGGGCACTGATCGAGACGGGCATCCGCCGGCCGGCCGAGATCGAGGCACGCCTCGCCCGGCTGCTCGCCGAGCGGGAGGTCCGGACGAACCTCGCCGCGCTGGAGGGTCTCGCCGCCTCGGTCCGCTACCACGCGGTGGACGTGCGGGACGCGGCCGCCGTCGCCGCCGTCGTCGCCGACGTGTACGACCGCCACGGCCGGCTGGACGGCCTCGTGCACGGCGCGGGCATCCTCGCCGACCGCCTGCTGCGCGACAAGACGGCCGAGTCGTTCGACCGGGTCTTCCGGACGAAGGCCGACGGCGCCCGGGCGCTGCTCGCCGCGGTCCGCGACGACATCGGCTTCGTCGCGCTGTTCGGCAGCGTCGCGGGGGTGTTCGGCAACCGCGGCCAGGCCGACTACGCCGCGGCGAACGACGCCCTCGACACCCTGGCCATCGCCGCCGCCGAACGGTTCTCCGGCCGGGTCGTCAGCGTCGACTGGGGGCCCTGGGGGGCTGCGCCCTCGGCCGCCGGCGCCGGGATGGTCTCCCCGGAGCTGGCCCGCGAGTACGCCCGGCGCGGCATCGGCCTGATAGACCCGGCCGAGGGCGTCGACGCGCTGCTGCGCGAGCTCGCCGGCCCGGCCGACGGGCCGCCGCAGGTCGTCTACATGTGCGCCGGCGCGGGCGCGTTCGATGCGTGATCCCGGCGCGGCGGCGGGCGCGCCGCCGATCGCCGTCGTGGGGATGTCGGCGCTGTTCCCCGGCGCCGGCGATCTCGACACGTACTGGCGCAACATCGTCGGCGGGGTCGACGCCGTCCGGGAGGTCTCGCCGGGCCGCTTCGACGTCGACGACTACTTCCCGCCGGCGGTCGCCGACGGCGCGGCCGACGCGTTCTACTGCCGGCGCGGCGGCTTCGTCGACGAGCTGGCCTCGTTCGACCCGGCGGCGTTCGGCGTCGTCCCGAACGCCGTCGAGTGGGCGGAACCGGACCAGCTGCTCGCGCTGCGCCTGGCCGCCGAGGCGATCACCGACGCCGGCGGACCCGAGCGCCTCGGGGACGCCGAGCGGATCGGGGTGGTGCTCGGCCGCGGCGGGTACGTCGGCGCCGGCGTCGCGCGGCTCGAACAGCGGGTGCGGACGTCCCGCCAGCTCGTCACGACGCTGCGCGAGGTGCTGCCCGACCTGCCCGACGAGGCGGTGGACCGGGTCCGGGCGGCGTTCGTCGACAGGCTGGGCCCGGCCCGGCCCGAGGCGTCGATCGGCCTGGTGCCCAACCTCGCCGCGTCCCGGGTCGCGAACCGGCTTGACCTGCGCGGACCCGCCTACACGGTGGACGCGGCCTGCGCGTCGTCGCTGATCGCCGTCGAGTCGGCCATGCGCGACCTCGGTGCCGGCCGGACCGACGCGATGATCGTCGGCGGCGCGCACCTGGTGCACGAGGCGTCGTTCTGGAGCGTGTTCACACTGCTGCGCGCGCTGTCGCCGAGCGAGGTGATCCGCCCGTTCGACCGGCGTGCCGACGGCATCCTCATCGGCGAGGGCGTCGGCATGCTGGTGCTGCGCCGCCTCGCCGACGCCCGCCGCGACGGCGACCGGATCTACGCGGTGCTGCGCGGCGCGGGCACGTCGAGCGACGGGCGGTCGGCGTCTCTGCTGGCCCCGGCCGCCGACGGGCAGGCGCTGGCCGTGCGGCGGGCATGGGCGGACGCTGGCCTCGACCCGACCGCCCCCGGCGCCCTCGGCCTCGTCGAGGCGCACGGCACCGCCACGCCGACCGGCGACGCCGTCGAACTGGCCACCCTCGGACGGATCTTCGGAACGGCGGGTCGCGGCGGGCCGCTCGGCGCCGCCGGGGCCGGCGACCTCGACGGCGGTGCGGCCGACATCGGGATCGGCTCCGTCAAGTCCATGATCGGCCACGCGATGCCCGCCGCCGGCGCCGCCGGACTGATCAAGACGGCGCTCGCGCTGCACCACCGGGTGCTGCCGCCGACGCTGCACTGCGACGAGCCGCACCCCGCCTTCGCCGGCAGCCGCTTCGCGCCGGTGCGCGCTGCGACTCCCTGGGACACCCCGCTCGGCGGCGGCCCGCGCCGCGCCGGCGTCAACGCCTTCGGCTTCGGTGGCGTCAACGCCCACCTCGTCGTCGAGGAAGCACCCCCGGACGTGGCGGCGACCCCGGCCCACACCTTCCCCGCGCCGGCCGCCTCGGCCGCCCCAGTGCCGGTCGTGACGGTACCGGTCGTGACGGAGCGGGTGGCGGATCCGGACGCCGAGGCGGTGCTGCTGCTCGCCGGCTCCGGGCCGGCGGACCTGCTCGCCCAGCTCGCCGCGCCCGACGCCGACCTGCTGGCCCGCGACGACGCGGCGACCCCGCCGGTGGGCGGCCCGTGGCGGCTCGCGGTGGTCGCGCCGTCGCCGCGCCGGCTGGCCCTCGCCCGCACCGTGGTCGAGCGCGAGACGCCCTGGCGGGGCCGCAACGACCTGTGGTTCACCCCCGCCGGGCTGCTCGACCCCGCCACGGCCGCCGGCAGCACGGCGTTCCTGTTCTGCGGGCTGGAGGACAAGTTCGTCCCCCGCATCGACGACGTCTGCGCCCACTTCGGCCTCGCCGACCCGGGCCTCGGCGACACCGCGATGCTCGGCCAGCACGGCGTCGCCAGCGTCGAGGTCGGGCGGGTGCTCGACGTCGCCCTGCGCCGCCTGGGCATCGTCCCGGACCTCGTCGGCGGGCACAGCATCGGCGAGTGGAACGCGATGATCTCCTGCGGGCTGGTCCCGGACGCGTTCGCCGACTCGTTCATCTCCGGCTTCGACCCGTCCGCGCTGGAGGTGCCAGGAGTCGTGTTCGGCGCGCTCGGCTGCGGCGCGCGGCGGGCGGCGGAGGTCATCGCCGACCTGCCCGACATCGTCGTCTCCCACGACAACTGCCCGCATCAGTCGATCGTCTGCGGGCGTGAGGACAGCGTGCGCGTCGCGCTGGAGCGGCTGCGCGGCGACGGCGTGCTCGGTCAGACGCTGCCCTTCCGGTCGGGGTTCCACTCGCCGTTCCTCGAGCCCTACCTGGACCTGCTGCGGACCAATCTCGACGCCACCCCGCTGCTCGAGGCCGCCGTGCCGATCTGGTCGGCGACGACGGCCGCCCCCTACCCGCGCGAACACCGCGCCGTGCGCGAGCTCGCCCTGCGCCACCTGGTCGAGCCGGTCCGGTTCGGGGACCTCATCCGCCGGCTGCATGACACCGGGGTACGGGCGTTCGTGCAGGTCGGGGTAGGCAGCGTCGCCGGGTTTGTCGACGACACGCTGCGCGGGGACGAGCATGTCTCGCTCGTCTCGAACACGCCGAAACGATCTGGCCTGGACCAGTTGCGCCGGGTCGCGGCGGCGCTGTGGGTCGAGGGCGCCGCGCCCCGACTCGACCTGCTGCCCTGCCGCCACCGCCCCGCGCCGACGGCGATCCGGCCCCCCGAGCCCGTCGCCGCGCCGTTGGCGGAGGTCGACTCCGGGCGGCGGGTACAGCTGCCTCAGCGCCGCGGCAGCGCGGTCCGGCTGAGCCTGAGCACCCCCCTGGTGCGTCTCGGCGCCGCGGCCGCCGGCCTGCTCGGCCCGCGCCCCGCCGCCCCGCCCCCGACCGCTCCCTCGCCGCAGACCGTTCCCCCGGCGCAGATGCCGTACCCCGGTGCAGCCGGACGCCTGTTGGCCGTCCCCACGCGTGGATCGCAGCGCGTGCGGCGGCTCTCGCCCCGGGCCGCCCAGCTCGCCGCCGCCCGTGCCACGCCGCCAGCTTCCGGTGCGCCGCCAGCTTCCGGTGCGCCGCCAGCTTCCGGTGCGCCGCCGGCGTCAGCCACGCCGGGGTCGTCCGTCCCGCGGGAACCCTCCGCGTCGCCTCCGCCTCCGCCTCCGCCTCCGCCCCCGCCCCCGCCTCCTCCGCCGCCGCCCCCGGCGTCGAGCGCGGCGGTGCCGCGGCAGGCGGGGGCGCGCACGGTGCGCAGGCGGTTGTCGTTGGCGTCGATGCCGCACATCGTCGACCACTGCTTCTATCGGCAGCCGCCGGGCTGGACGGACATGTCCGACCTGTTCCCGGTCGTTCCCATGACCGAGGTGCTCGAACTGATGATCGCCGAGGCGGCGGCGACGATGCCCGGGCGGGTGCAGATCGGGCTGCGGGACGTGCGCGCGCTGCGCTGGCTCGCGATCGAACCGGCCGTCGAGGTCGCGATCACGGTGAGCCCGGCGGGGCCGGACGCCGTCCGGGTGGTCATGGAGGGCTACGCCCGCGGCACCGTGCTGTTCGCCGACGCCTACCCCGAGCCGCCGCGCGCGAGCGCGGTCACCGCCGACCTGCCGACCGGCCCCACCGGCGGCCCGACGCTGCCCGGGGAAGGGCCTTCCCGGCACGAGGGCGCCGATCTCTACGCGGCACGCTACCTGTTCCACGGGCCCGGCTACCAGGGGCTGCACCGCATCGAGGCGCTCGGCGCCGCGGGCATCCGCGGCCGGCTGCGGGTGCCGTCCGCCTCCGGCGCGCTGCTGGACAACGCCGGCCAGCTCTTCGGCTACTGGGCGATGACCCATCTCGCGCACGACTCGCTGCTGTTGCCGCAGGCCATCGCCGACCTGCGTTTCCACGGCCCGGCGCCGGCCCGCGGCGACCTGGTCGACTGCGTGGTGCGCATCCGGGAGGTCACCGAGCGCACCGTCACCGCCGACCTGGAGCTGCGCCGCGCCGACGGCCGGCTGTGGGCGGTGGTCTCCGCGTGGACGGATCGCCGCTTCGCCAATGACGACGTCCTGTGGGCGATGGTGCGTTCCCCGGAGCTGCACACCGTCGCTCAGCCGTCCGGTGAGGGCTGGCTGATCGCGCGGGACCGGTGGCGGGACTCGGCGTCGCGCGAACTGATCGTCCGCCACTACGCCGACGCCGCCGACCGGGCCCGGCTCGCGGCGCTCAATCCGAGGGCCGCCCGGGGCCGCCTGCTGGGACGCATCGCCGCCCAGGACGCGGTCCGGCAGTGGCTGTGGGACCGCGGCGCGGGACCCGTCTGGGGCATCGAGGTCGGCCTCGACCACGACGAGCTCGGCGCCCCGCGGGTGCGCCCGCTGCCCACACGGCCCGGCATCCCGGCGACCGACCCACCGCGGATCTCGCTGGCCCACAAGCCGGAGCTGGCGGTGGCGCTGGTGTCCGCGGACGGCCCGGTCGGCATCGACATCGAACAGATCGTGTCGCGGGCGCCCGGCGTGGAGAAGGCGGCGCTCGCGCCGTCCGAGCTGCGCCTGCTCGACCAGCTCACCGCCGTCGACGGCCACGTCGACGGCCACGTCGACGGCCATGGCGGCGACGCGAGCGGTCACGGCGGCGACGCGAGCGGCGGCGACGACGCCCAGGAGCGGCGCGCGCTGTGGTTCACCCGGTTGTGGGCGGCGAAGGAGGCGGTCGCGAAGGCGGAGGGGACCGGCCTCGCCGGCCGGCCGCGCCGCTTCGTCGTCGACCTGCCCCATCTCGAGGCACCCCGTCACGGCAGACCGGGCTCGCCGGTTTCGCCCGGTGCGGGAGGTGGCGGCGGGGACGTCGCCGAGGCGCCGTTGATGCTGCGCGTCACCATCCACGCGGACGGTCCGGACGGACCGTGCCCACGGCGATCGCGGTGGGTGGCGTTGCGTACCGTGGACGGCACCGGCCGGGTCCGCCCGGACGGCGCTGGGGCGACGTCGCCCGGGCGGCCGCGGCCGCGGGGCGCCGATGAAAAGAACGCGGCCAGCGGGGCGCACAGCGCCGACCGAGCTGGCCATGATGCCGTGCGGGGGCCGGCCCCCGCCGGGGGCGATCGGGCCGCCGCGACCTACGTGGTCGCCTGGACCTCCCCCGAGGTCGAGGCGAAACGGCCGTCCAGCGAGAGCGAGAGGGAGTGAACGAGCATGTCCGGTGAAGGTGCGGCGCGGCAGGCGGAGATCGAGGCCCGCGTGCTCGGCGAGGTCTCCGAGGACCTGCGGGACGTGATCGGTGAGGAGTACGCCGTCGACATGGAGATCACCATGGAGACGACGTTCAGCCACGATCTGGAGCTCGAGAGCATCGAGTTCGTGGCGCTGGCCGACCGGCTGCGCGAGCGGTACGGCGCGGCCGTCGACTTCGTCGGCTTCCTCGCCACGATGGACGTCGACCAGGTCATCAACATGCGCGTCGGCGAGGTCGTCCGTTTCATCGTCGACAGCCTGCCCACCCCGGCGACCGCGGGCTCGGCCTGACCCGCGCGCCCGCCGCAAAGGAGAGTTGTAGTGGCTGAGGTCCTCGCGAACGACGTCCGGTTGCACGTGCAACGTCTCGAGCCTCGGGGCGGGGCGTCACCGGACGCGCCGGTCGTCGTGATGGTGCACGGCATGGTGATGGACAACATGTCCAGCTTCTACTTCGCGCTGGGCACCTGCCTGGCCGACGCCGGCTGCGACGTGATCTGCTACGACCTGCGAGGCCACGGCCGCAGCGAGCGCACCCCGGCGGGCTACCGGCTCGCCGACTCGCTGGCCGACCTCGCCGGGCTGCTCGACGCGCTCGGCGTCGACCGCCCGGTGCACGTCGTCGGCAACAGCTACGGCGCGACGATGGCCCTGGCCTTCGGGCTGGAGTCGGCCGAGCGGGTGGCGAGCCTCACGCTCATCGAGCCGCCGTTCCTCATCGACGGGCTCGGCGAGGAGATGGCCCGGTCACTGACCCAGATCCTGGTCGCGATGTCCGACGACGAGGTCCAGGAGTGGCTCGAGAACGGGGCCGGGCGGGTTGCCGGGCGGGCGACCCGGGCCGCGCGGCGCCTGCTTCAGGAGACGACGATCGCCAGCGACATGCTGGCGACGCCGCCGTTCTCGCCGACGGCGCTGTCCGCCCTGTCCGTGCCCGTGCTCGCCGTCTACGGGGAGAACTCCGACATCATCGGGCAGGCCACCGGGCTCGCCTCGCTCGTGCCCGACTGCACGCTGATCGTGCTGGCGCACCACACCCACATGGTGCTGCGCGAGGCCACCGGCTACCTGCGCGAGCTGCTGCGCTGGTGGCTGTTCGACCGTGCCACCCCCGCCCCGCCCTACGTGCGGGCCACGACGCGGCGCTTCGAGACCCCGCAGTGGGTGACACAGATGGTGCCGCCGCCGGACCTCAACGCCGAGCGCCGCGGGGAGCTCGCGGAGGGCTCGCGCCGGTGAGTCGGGTCCTGTTCGTCGTGCCCCCGCTGACGGGGCACGTCAACCCGGCCGTCGGCGTCGCCAGCGAACTGCTGGCCCGCGGGCACGAGGTCGCCGTCGCCGGCCATGCCGGGGTGATCGGCGGACTCGTCCCGCCCGAGGTTCCGTTACGCGCCCTGCCGGAGCACGGCAGCGACGCCGACCGGGATGCGTTCGTCGCCCGTTCCCGGGCCCTGCGCGGGCCCGCGTCGCTGAAGTTCCTGTGGGAGGAGTTCCTGCTGCCGCTCGCCGCGGCCAGCGCGCCGGCGATCGAGGACGTCGTCGACGACTTCCGCCCCGACGTGCTGATCGCCGACCAGCAGGCGCTGGGGGCGGCGCTGGTCGCCCGGCGCCGCGGGCTGCGCTGGGCGACGCTCGCGACGACGTCCGCCGAGCTCGACGATCCGTACGGGGTGCTCGCCGGCCTCGGCCAGTGGGTCCGCGACCTGCTCCGGGACTTCCAGCTCGGCCAGGGCGTCAGCGCCGCCGACGCGGCCCGCGGCGACCTTCGCTTCTCCGACGACCTCGTCATCGTCTTCTCCGTGCGCGACCTGCTGCGCGGCTCGCGCACCCCGGACGCGCCGGCCAACACCGTGTTCGTCGGCAGCGCGGCGGGCGGGCGGCGGGCGGCGGGCGGGCCGTTCCCCTGGGACTGGCTCGACCCGGACCGCGAGGCGGTCCTCGTCTCCCTCGGCACGGTGACCCGGGAGGCCGGCGGGCGGTTCCTGCGCGCCGCCGCCGAGGGGTTGCTCACCCTGTCCGAGCGGGTGCAGGCGATCGTCGTCGCCCCGCCCGGCCTCGTCGACGACCTCGACGCGCCCGCCGACCTGTACACCGCGCCGTACGTGCCCCAGGTCGACCTGATGCCGCGGCTGGCCGCGGTGGTCTGCCACGCCGGGAACAACACCGTCTGCGAGGCGCTCGCGCACGGCCTGCCGCTGGTCGTCGCCCCCGTCCGCGACGACCAGCCGGTCATCGGCGATCAGGTCGTCCGCAGCGGCGCCGGGCTGCGGATCAAGTTCGGCCGGGCCGGGGCGTCGGTCGTGGCCGGCGCGGTGCGCACGGTGCTGTCGGAGCCCGCCCACCGCCAGGCCGCCGCCGGCCTGCGCGACGCCTTCGCCGCCGCCGGCGGGGTCGCCGCCGCCGCCGACCACATCGAGAAACTCGCCACCTGATGCGCCGGCGGGCCGCCGTCGCGGGGGCCTGCCAGCGCCCCTGGTCGCGATCGCGGCGTACCCTCGGAACGCGATGATCCGCGTGCTCGGCTGGCTGCCGATTCTGGTGTGCGTCGGGCTGATGGTGAACGGGGTGCGGCTGCGCGGGCGGCTGCGCCGGCTGGAGACGCTGCCCGCCTCCGGCCGCCCGGTAGACCCCGATCACGAGTTCCTCGTCGCCGCCGGGGTGGAGCTGACCGACCGCGGCCGGCGGGCCGCCAGCTACCACGCCAGCCGCGACCGGCTTGACCTGCTCGACCTCGTCCCCGCCGACCTGACGGTCGAACGCGCCCTCGACGTCGCGCGCATGGTCGACACCCGCACCTACCGGGCAGATCGTTGCGTGCCCGGCCGCGGGGCGTTCCAGGCGCTGCTGGTCCGCTCGGAAATACTCGACGCCGCCGGCATCGACCGGCGGGAGGGCTTCGATCCGGTCGAGCTCGTCGACATCACCGAGCGGCTCAAGCTGTTCGCCGCCGGATCCACCGACCTCGCCGTGCTGCCCGGGCTGCGTGCCGCCCGCGACGACGCGGCGATGCGGGTGCGGGTGCAGCAGCGCTGCTACCGGTTCACCCGCCGCTACCAGCTCTTCCCGTTCATCCCGCAGATCTGCACCGCGATCGGCGTGCACACGAACCGGCCGTGGGGGCTCGCGGCGACGGCGCTGTTCTGGTGCCAGCCGTTCTTCGTCTGCGCCGGCCGGGTGCCGCTGGCCCCGCGGGACCTGATCCGCTCGCCGATCGTGCGCCTGCTCGGTGGCGCGCTGTTCGTCCTCGACACGGTGCGCGCCGGGCGGGCGCAGGCCGCGCGGGCCGCCGAGGCCAAGGCCGCGGGCCTGCCAGCCGACCCGGTCAAGCACGCCGCCAGGCAGCGCACCGCGGCGAGCCGGGCCACCTACGGCCGGGACGTGCGCGCCGGGCTCGACCGGTTCCTCGGCCGAGAACGCGACGACTGCCCGTGGTGCGGGTCGACGGACCTGTCGGTCCGCCTCGACTCGCCGGACATGTTCCTGCGCAAGCCCGGCTCGTTCCGGCTGGAGGGCTGCGCGCACTGCGGGCACGTCTTCCTCAACCCGCCGCTGAGCCGCGCCGGGCATGAGTTCTACGACCGGGACCGCTACGACGGTCTGCGGACTGACGTCGCCGAGCGGGCCCTGGCGGTGATCGCGCGGGACCGCCGCGGCCAGGCCGCCGCGGTGCGGCCGTTCGCGCTGCCCCGCAGCTGGCTGGACGTCGGCTGCCGCTACGGGCATTTCCCGAACGCCGCCCGCGAGGTGTGGCCGGCGACCGTGTTCGACGGCATCGACGTCGGCGCCGTCGTCGAGGAGGGGGTTCGCCGCGGCTGGCTCGACCGCGCGTGGCGCGGCCGGCTGCCCGACCTCGCCGAGTCCGTGGCCGGACAGTACGACGTGATCAGCATGTTCGGCTACCTGGAACGCTGCGACGACCCGTCGGCCGAACTCGACGCCGTCGCGAAGGCGCTGCCGCCCGGCGGGCACCTGATGTGCGAGCTGGTCAACGCCGACTGCCGGCAGGCGCGGCTGCTGGGCCGCTTCTGGTCCGGCTGGGCCGTGCCGGAACGGGCCCATTTCATCCCGATGGAGAACCTGCTCGCCGCGCTGGTCGACCGGGGCCTGCGGCCGGTGCTGGTCCGCTTCGCCGCCGCCCGCGGCCCCGGTGACCTCACTCTCGCCCTGCTGCTCGTCGTCACGGCCATCGCGCCGCGGCCGATGCCCTGGCTGCGCCAGGCCGCCGGCCCCGTCCAGACGCTCTCCTGGGCGGTGCTGATGGCGGTGGTCAGCCCGCTGCTGGCCCTCGCCCGCGTGCTCGACCGCCTCGCCCGCCGCTACGTTCACCGGCCCGGGCTCGCCGGAACCTGCCTCGTGATCGCCCGCAAGGAGGTCTGACGCACCCGCACCCGGTGCGCGTCAGATCGGCCAGCGTTCGCGGCGCCAGGCGGCGTCCCAGAACATCCACTCGTACCGGGCCGTCACGGCGAAGTGCCCGGCGGCGCGGGCGCGTTCGGCCGGCGAGGCCTCGGCGCCGACGCGGTCGGTGAGCGTGACGACCCGCTGCGCCACCGCCTGGAACGACGGGTCGCCGTAGGCGGCGATCCAGCGGGCGTAGAGCGGGTCGGGGGAGGAGGCGGCGAGCAGCTCGGCGCCGACCCACGCGTAGATCCAGTAGCAGGGCAGCACGGCGGCGAGCCCCTCCAGGAACGACCCGCCGTAGACGGTGGCCAGCAGGTAGCTCGTGTACGCCCGCGTCGTCGGTGCGGCCGTGCCCACCCCGGCGGCCAGTCCGCCGCCGTCTCCGCCGTCTCCGCCGTCCTCACCGCCATCGCCGTCCTCACCGCCATCGCCGTCGGCGGTCAGCGCGGTGAGCAGGTCGGCGTGCATGGCCTGCTCGGCGGCGATCGCCTCGGCGGCGTCGGTCGCGAGCGCGCGCACGTCCGCCTCGGTGGGCGCCTTCGCCGCGCACACCGCGAGTGCCCGGGCGTAGTCGCGCAGGTAGTGCGCGTCCTGGATGACGAAATGGCCGAACGCCGCCCGCGGCAGGCTGCCGTCGGTGAGGCCGGTGAGGAACGGATGGCGCAGGATCGCCTCGTAGACCTCGCGAGTCGATCCCCACAGCTCGTCGCTGAAGGGGCCGGTCGCGTCGATCGGGCCGGTCACGGCGTCGATTTCGGGAGGTAGGCCTCGGTGACCACGTCCGCGGCGGGCACGGTGGTCGTGATCAGGTTCTCCGTGCGCATCCAGCCGATGAACGACGTCCACGCGCCGATGCCCATCCGTCCGAATCCGTCGGGGTTGCGCAGCAGCGGGGCGGTGGCCTGGACCATGGTCGGCAGCAGCTTCGGGTCGTAGCCGTCGGCGACACCGGACAGCGCGTCGGTGGCCTTCGCCGGGTCGGCGAGCACCCGGGCGTTCCCGGCGGCCGTCGCCCGCAGGAAATCGCGGACCAGCGTCTGGTAGGCGGGGTCCTTCGCGAGCCGGCTGCGCCGCGCGACCACCACGAGCTCGTCGTACTCCGGCACCCCGGCCTCGGTCACCGGGATGATCTTCGGGGAGAGTCCTCGGCTGGCGAGGGTGACGCCCTCGACGTTGCGGTAGGCGCCGAGGGTCGCCCGGACCTTCTTCGAGATCATCGCGGGGAGCAGGTCCGCGCCGACGTCGACCTGATGGACCGACGCGCTGTCGAAGTGGTTCGCCTTCGCGATGGCGGCGAGGAACGCCTGGTCGGTGCGCAGCCCCGAGGTGCCGACGGTGGCCCCGGCGAGGTCCGCGGGCTTCGTGATGCCCGCGGACCCCACCGCCATGATCGAGTTGAGGGCGGTGGGGACGAGCGCGGCGACCGCCACGACGTCGAGCTTCTCCGCACCGGCGATGATCACCTCGGGTTCGTAGGAGATGCCCAGGTCGACGGTGCCGGTGCTGACCAGCTTGAGCGGATCCGACGGGTCGGACGGTGAGCGCAGGGTCACATTCAGCCCCGCGTCGGCGTAGTCCCCGCCGTCGAGTGCCGAGTACAGCGCCAGATGGTCCGGGTTGGGTTCCCAGTCGAGCAGCACCGTCGCGGGCCGGCGGTCGCCGCCGGACGAGCCGCCGGATCCGCAGGCCGTGGTGACGGCAAGCGTGACGGCCGCCAGCGCCGCCGCGAACAGGACCAGCCGGCGTGGATGCCGCGTGATCATCGAGAGTTCCCTTCTTGGTTGGTGCGATGCCAGGGGACGAGCAGCCGCTGGGCGAGGCCGACCAGTGCGAACAGGGCGACGGACATGGCGGTGAGCAGCACGATCGCGGCGAACACCAGCGCGGACTGCAGCTGCGGCACGCCTTGGCGCATGACGTGGCCGAGCCCGTCGGCGGCGCCCGAGTACTCGCCGAACACGGCGCCCGTGGCCGCGTAGGCCGCAGCGAGGCGCAGACCGGTGAACACGCTCGGCAGCGCCGCCGGGAACTCCACCCGGGTGAAGATCGCCAGGCGCTGGCCGTGCAGCGTGCGCATCATCTGGACGAGCCGCGGGTCGACGGAGGCGAGCCCGTCGAGCGTGCCGACGACGATCGGGAAGAAGCAGATCAGCGCGACCAGGATGAGCTTGGGGGTGAGGCTGTACCCGAAGACGATCGCGAGGATCGGCGCGATCACCACGATCGGGATCGTCTGCGAGCCGATGAGCAGCGGGTAGAGCGCCCGGCGCGCCACCGCGGAGAAGTGCAGGGCGACGCCGATGGCGAGCCCGGCGGCGACCGAGAGGGTGAACCCCAGGATGATCTCGGTGAACGTCACCCAGGTCGCGCTGCGCAGCGTGCCGTCCCACCGGTCCACCAGCGCTGTCGCCACCTGGTCGGGCGCGGGCAGGATGTACTCCTCGACCCGCAGCACCCGGGTGGCGAACTCCCAGCAGCCCAGCAGCCCCAGCCCGACGAGGACGCTCGGCCAGAGCCGCTGGCCACCAGGACGCGTCCCCCGACCACCGACGCGCATGCGCCGGCCCTCGCCCACCGGGTTCTCGCCCGCCGCCGCCCGCGCTCGCGGCGTCGCCGTCACCGGGACGGCCGCATCCACCGCGGGCTCCACCGGGCGGGGCGCGACGGGAGCGCCGTCGATCGGGGCCGTGGCCGGTGTGGGAGCCGGGACGGGGCCGCCGGGCCGGGAGGCGCTCATCGGTCAGCCGCCGCGGGAAGCGCGGACTCGGGGGAGCGGGCCGCCTCCAGATGGGCGAGGACGGTCTCCCGCAGCGCGACGAAGCCGGGGTCGGCGAGGCGCGCGCGCCGGGCGGCCGCGCCGGTCCCCGCGTACGGCGCGACGTCGACGGTCGCGACGATCCGACCGGGCCGGTCCGACATCACCGCGACCCGGTCACACAGCAACAGCGCCTCCTCGACGTCGTGCGTGACCAGCAGGACGGTGCGCGGCTCGTCGGCGAGCATCGCGCGCAGCCAGTCCTGCAGGTCGGCGCGGGTGATCGAGTCGAGGGCGCCGAACGGCTCATCCAGCAGCAGCACCGGTTTGCCCGCGACGACCGTGCGCAGGAAGGACACGCGCTGGCGCATCCCGCCGGACAGCGCGGCCGGCCGGTGGTCGGCGAACGCGCCCAGCCCGAACCGGTCCAGCAGCGGCCGCACCCGCCGGGACGCCTCCTGCCGGGTGAGGCCCTGGTTCTCCAGCGGGATGCGCGCGTTGGCCAGCACCCCGCGCCAGGGCAGCAGCAGGTCGTGCTGGGGCATCCAGGCACAGGCCGCGAGCCGTCCGCTCGCGTCGGTGGCACCGAGCACGTCGATCCGGCCGGCATCCGGTTCGGTCAGCCCACTGACCATCGACAGCACGGTCGACTTGCCGCATCCGCTCGGACCGACGATCCCCAGCCGCGTGCCGGCCGGCACGGACAGGTCGACACCGTCCACCGCGACCAGATCACCGAAGCGCCGGCCGACCCCGGCGAGTTCGATGCCGCCGCCCGAACCCGGGCCGGACACCGGACGCGGGGGCGCCGTGGCGCCCGGCACCGGCCCGTTCTCACGGCGACGTGCGAACACGCTGCCTCCTCTCCAGATCCTGTACCAAGCCCGCACGGGGACGGGGATCGCGGCGGCCCCGCTCCCGGACTGTCCGGCGACGACCGGACGAGGGGCCCGTGACACCCGTCCCAGTCCCGGCCTGCTCGGCCGCCGAGCTCAGCCCGCGTGGTGGAGGGCTGGGCCGCGCCTGCTGGGCGCGATCCCGCCGTCTTACCCCGGCCGGCGCCAGGCCGTTGTCCGATGCCGTGACGCCAGGCGGCCGCCGGCTGGGCGTCTCGAGGACGGGCGACGTCGCCCGCTTGCGTTCAGCCGGGTCAGCCGCGCGGGTGGGAACCGCCCCTCGTCAGTCGGCCGGTGACGCCGTGGCTGGGACTGCCGGGGGCCGGCTGCGGGCCCGCGGCCGGGCTACGGGACGGACTGGCGCCGGACGCGTCACGGCCATCACTCCCTACGCCGGAATTACCCGGACAGGTTCAGGCGGTCGGCGGCGCCGGGCTTGTGCCCAGCCGCCCTCTCAGCCTCCTCGGGTGGAAGCTCCCGCATCGTTCGCACAAAATACGGCACGATCAGCTCACCGCCAACCGGTTCGAGCCCACTGGCCCTCTCGGCCAGGCATGGTGTCACCGCCGCCAACACCGGGCTGTGGTGACAGTCTGTTACGACGCTAAGGTGGCGCTGATCTCGCGCAGAGGATGCGGCCAGCCCTGCTGGCGCAGCGCGGCGGCGACGAGCCCGGCCGCCTCGGTGGGCTGCTGCCGCAGCGCGGACGGTGGCAGGCGGACCAGAAGAGCCCCGCCGGAGGTCCTCTGCAGGCCTGGCCGTGCCACCCCCGCGGCGACCTCGACCTGTACCCGCCAGGACTCATAACGGACCCGCAGCCTGGACATCGGCTCGTCCGCGGGACCCTCCACCGCGACGCTGCCGGTCGGCAGGCCATGAGCGCGGGCCAGGTGGTGGAACGCGAGGCCGGTCAGGTGCGGGGCGTCGGCGCCCAGCCTGTCCAGGCAGTCCGCGACCAGCGTCCGGCGGGTGATGGGGCCGCGGCGGGTCAACGCCGCCTGTAGCCCACGCAGAGTGACGACGCCCTGGTGTACGGCGTCGACGATGATCGCCTGGGCCAGGGGTCGGGACGGTGCCCACTCGGCCATGTCGATCACCGATCGGCTCGGCGTCGTGCGCCGGGGCAGGCGCAGCGGATCGACCTCGGTGAGGTCCAGGCGCGCGCTGTGGCGAAGCAGCACACCGGGCGGCGCGGTGGCCCGGCGCGGGGTGGGGACCAGCACCGTGACCGGCTCGCGCTCGTAGCCGACCAGACCGGCAAGGGAGGCCGCGCTCGCGCCCGCGAGCACCGCGCCGGGGCCGATCGCCTGCACGGCCGCCCACAGGTGCTGCGGCCCGCGGGCGTCGGACACGTCGGTGACCAGCACGCCCCGAAAGGGCTGGTGCCAGCCGCCCGCCGCCAGCCGCGCGCGGATCTCGGTGCGGGTCAGGCCGGTGGCGAGCGCGTCGCGCATCGTGATCACGCCGGCCTGGGTAGTGGCGATCTCCTGCCAGGAGAGTCGGCCAGGGTTATGGGCCATGAGAAGACGATGACGGTTGTCCAACCGTTGATCCAGCGTCTTCTGTTGATTGTGGATAACTCGATGGCTGTGGACAACGCCGGCTCTCGAGACCAGGTGTACGGCGTCGGGTGGTCAGCCCGGATCGCGCGGCGGCGTGCTGATACGGCGGCGCCCCCGTGGGCGCGGGCGCTCCTCGGCCGAGGGCCGCCCACCTGACTCCCCCGGGAGCCGCCCACCCGACTCGTCCGGGCCCCCGGGGGACGGGTTCACGGGCGCCGCGGCGATGGTCGGCACCCAGCCGCCTGCCGGGAGAGGCCGCGCGTCATCGGAGCCGGCCGTTGCCTGGGGATCCGGCTGCCAGGCCCATGCGTTCTCCGCCGGCGTGGGAAACAGGCCGGAGTCCACTGTCCGGGGAGCCGCCGGCGGTACGCCGGGCGGCCAGGTGGCAGGGGAGATGGCTGTCACGGCTGGGCCGCTCACGACCGGCGCGTCGGCGGGCGCCCACAGATGGGTGGCCGGCAGCGAGGAGGCGGGCGACGACAGGTCGGCCGAGGGCGGGGCGTGGGTGGCTGTCCACCGGTCGACCGAGGAGACCCTCGGCAGCAGCACCGTGCCGGGATTGCAGTCGCCGGGCGTCACCCGACCAGGACCATCCACGGGGCTCACCAGCAGGAACGCGGTCGTGGGAAGGGTCTGCAGGGTGGTGGGCTCGACGAGGAACTCGTACACCCGTTGGGAGGTGGTGCCGTCGGTCGTCGAGTCGGCGACGGACGTGTTCGTCGTGCGCTGCCAGGTCTGGGAGCGCGAGGTCGTCACCGACTCCTGCCAGCCGGTGTTCGTCGAGGTGTTCTGCAACCAGGGCAGCAGGCGGGTGCCGTCGTAGGTGCGGCTGCGGCCGCCGCTGGTGCCGGTGGTGTCGGAGGTGCCGTCCTGGTAGCCGACGCTGTCGCTGTCGCCGACCGTGAAGCTGCGGCCGATCTGGGCGGTGACCTGCGACATCACGAACCGGTAGCCACGTCCGACGTATTCGGCGGCGGTGGTCGCGTCCTTGCCGTTCCCCAGCCGCATGAAGATCGTCGAGCCGCCCTGGGTGCCGAGCATCCGCTCCGCGTCGTCCGCGAGCCGCTCGTACAGCAGGACGAGACGCACCCCGGCGACCTCGGCGTGCCGGCTCAGGCCGCCGAGCACCGGGCGGCCGAGCTGGTCCGCGCCGGCGACGACCAGCATGTCCCGACCGGCCGCCGGCCCCGGTGGGCGACGGCGCAACTGGTGGAGCACGGCCTGCATGACGAGGCGGTCGGCGAGCTCCTTGTGGTGGGTGGCGGACGCGCGACTGGACGTCGCGAGCACCCGCAGTCCCCGCACCGGCCACCAGGCGGCCAGCCGGCGCGGCTCGCCCACCCCCGGCCAACCGGCCCGCCCACCGGGCATTGCGACGCCCGCGGCGCCTGGCGCGGCGCTGGGCACGCCGATGGCTCCTGGCATGCCCGCGGCGCCTGGCATGTCCATGGTGCCGGGGATGCCAGGCCTGCCGGGGATGCCGGGGATGCCGTGCGGGTTGCCCGTCAGGCCGATGCGGCCGGGCATCCCGGGAGCCGATTCGGCCGCGCGGCCGGTGGCGGTCGCGGGGGCGGGCGGGCAGAGGGCCTCCAGAGAGGAGCGCAGGTAGCGCAGCTCGTCGGGGATCCGCTCGCCGCGGCCGAAGGCGTTCATCCGGCCGACGAGCGCCGCGGACTCGGCCGGCGCCAGCGCCGTGGCGGCCGAGCCGTCGTCGAGCCCCTCCAGGACGCGCAGGCCCTCGGCGATCCGGCGGAAGGTCAGGTACCCGCCGAGCGCCTCGCTGACGGTGGTGATCAGATCGGCGTGCAGGGCGCGGCGGTGCGGATCCGCCGCGCCGTCCGCGGTGGGCTCGAAGGCGTCGGCGACGAGCTCGCCGGCCTCCCGCGGCCCGAGCCCGTCGAGCAGGGTGACCTCGTCGAGCTGGCGGGGCAGGTCCCATGACTCGACCGGGCATGAGGCCTGGCCGACCACACGGGCGAGGCCCCCGCCGACCGTCCGCTCGCTGAGGTCGACGAGCAGGATGCCGGTGCCGCCGGCGAGCACGGAGCTGCCGGCGGTCGCGAGCAGGCTCGCCCAGCCGTTGCCGTCCCCGCCGAACACGTCGACGCGGGGTGCCAGCGAGGGCATCGTGATCGGGTAGAACCGGCTGGCGGCCTCCCGGCGCCGCTCGTCGGCCCGCCGGTGGATGTCGACCTCGGACTGCCAGGACGCCATCGCCGCCTCGTGCCGCTGGCGGGCCCGCTCGGTCAGCAGCGGCGTGCGGCTGCGGGCTCGCCGTAGCTGGGCGTGGCGCACCAGCGGCGGCAGGCCCGCCAGCGCGGCGAGCGCGAGCCCCGCCGGTACGAAGAAGAACCCGCCGTCGGATGCCAGCACGGTGCCGAAGACGACGAAGACGACGGGCAGCAGCATCCGTACCCACAGCGACCGCAGGGCGAGCCGGCGCCGTTCGGTCATCGCCGCGAGATCCGGCAGCGGGGGTGCCGACCAGGCGGGCGGACTGTCGGCGACGGGACTGGGAACCGGCGGACCTCCGTCCACGAACTCCCAGCCCCAACGTTCCCGCGCCACGTAGAGGCCCCGCACGAGCTGGGCCTCCGCCGTCGCCAGGGCCGCGTCCCCCATCGTTGCCCCCCGCCTTGCCAGTCCCGCCTGCCCACCACCGCGCGTCGTACGCACTGCGCCGCGCACTGCGCCGGCTGGTCGCGCACGGGCTGGTCGTGACCGGCCAGCCGGGCCGGGACCGCGCGCGATGGCTGCCGCACCAGAGCCAACTACCGGCACGCGCCGTGGTGAGATGGAGTCTTTCAGTACAGAGTATGGCCCGTCGTGTCCGAACTGTCGCCTTATGCGGTGTCACGTGCTCGTTCCCGGGCGGTGCGTGAGGGTGCACCGGACGGGCTGGGCGGCGCTGCGGCGGCCTGGTCGACGAGGTTGGCGATCTGGCTGGCAAGGTCGGGTAGCCCGGGGCCGGCGCAGGCGCGTTCCAGGGCCGTCAGGACGCGGCGGGCGTCCGTCCCGCCGGCGACCGCACGCACCGCGTCGGCCAGTCCGCTCGCCTCGGCGTCGCCGACACTGACCCGGTCCGCGTCGTCGGCGTAGATCGGGCTGGAGCGCAACCAGGCCAGCTGCGCGCCGAGGCTGTCGCCGGTGATGGCCAGGCCGCGGTCCTGCCAGGCCGCGGTCAACGGGTGCGGCGCGGCGTGCGCACCCCGGCGGCGCACCGCCTCACCGAGCGCGTTGCGAACGTCCTGCCAGCGGTAGACGCCCGCGGTCAACCGCCGTGCGTCCCGGCTCGGCTCACCCGCCCTGTGGGCACCGGAGTCGGCGTACGCGCCAGCGCCGGTGTGGACACCGGCGTGGGGCTCGGACCCGGTGCCGGTGCGGGTACCGGACCCGGTGCGGGTACCGGAGTCGGCGCCGGTATGGGAAGTGCGGACGCCGGGCTGGGCGTCGGCGCCGTTCGGTGGCCCGGGCAGGGCGAGGAGGCGGTGCACAGTGGTGTGCAGGGCGGCGGCGAACTCGTCGGGGTCGACGTCGGCCCGCAGGTGGGCGGCGCGCGCGCTGGTGGCCCGGTCGACGGCGTGCGCGAGCAGGCAGTCGAGACGTCGGCGCGGATGAGTGGCCAGGATCGCGCGCAGCGCCGGCGACGGGGCGAACGGCTCCACGCCGAGCAGGTGGCCGAAGCCCATCACCTGGTGTGCGGCGATCGCCTCCACCCACAGCACCAGCAGCGGGACCCGGGCGGCGAGCGCGGCGGTCTCCGTCTCCTCCAGGGTGCAGGCCCGCGCGGCGGTGCAGTCCGATCCGCAGCGGGCGCTGCGCCGTCCGGCCAGCGGCACCCGGTCGTGGCGGGCCAGGTCCGAGGACTCCCGGTCGTCGCCGGCGACCATCCGGGCGAGGACGGGCCGGTCCATGCCGTCCACGCTCACCGCCGCGACCCCGGGGGGCAGGGCGACCACGACCTCCGACTGCTCCGGGCGCAGGTTCATCGTCGCGCCGACGGCCTCCCGGTCGTCGGCCGCCGGTAGCCGATGCATCACCTTGAGCGCGGTGTTCTTGACGACGTCGGGGAGGATCTTGGCGGGGATCTGCTCCACCACCACGAGCCCCTCGCCGTACGCGCGGATCTCCGCGAGCAGCGACGCGAACAGCTCCACGGCCGCCGCCGCGGGCCCGTCGGTGACGTTCTTCAGCAGCCGGTGGGCCTCCTCGACGACGAGGACGTGGCGCAGCCCGCCCGCCCCGCGCGCGCCGAAGCGGACCCGCAGATGCTCCACGATGCGGATCAGCACCGCGCCGAGCAGGAACGCCTTGTCCTGGTCGCTGGTGATGTCCTCCAGCTCGAAGACCACGTTGCGGGTCAGCAGCGCGCCGATGTCGAGGGGGTGGCCGCCCTCGAAGAACCGCCCTGGGCTCCCCTCGCGCAGGCTGCCGATGCGGACGTCGACGAAGCCGCGCACGTCGGCGGCGAGCTCGGCGCCGTAGCCGATGTCCTCGACCACGCGGGTGGCGGTGCCTTGCAGGTCGCCGAGGGTGGGATAGCGCCGGGGCGCCTCGACGAGCGGGTCCTCGTCCGGCCCGGCGACGCGGAACCGGGGCCGGTGCGGCGGCTGCGGACGGTCGAGGACGAGGTTCCAGCCCAGGTCGCGGTAGCAGGCCGTCAGCGCCCGGGCGAGTACCTGGGGGAACGGCTCGTGCGCCTCGAAGGCGGCGAGGAACAGCGCCCGGACCAGGTCGACGTGGCTCTGCAACGGAAACCCGGCCTCGGGCTCCAGCGGGTTGAGCGACGCGGGCGGCGCGTCGAGCCGGCCCGGTCTGATGACGAGCACCTCGCCCGGGTCCGCCGCTCCGGCCGGCCGCCTGGCCGCCGCGCTGACCGGGCGCAGCTCCCAGCCGGTCGGTTCGGGCGCCGCGCCGGTCAGGTCGGCGAGGCGACCGGCCATCCGCGCGTACTCGGCCTTCGCCGGTTCCAGCACCAGCCAGGGCACCGGGCGGCGCGCCCGGCTCAGCGACTCCAGCAGCGACCGCACGGTCTGCGACTTGCCGGATCCGGTGGCGCCACAGACGAAGGCGTGCCGGTTGAGCGTGGCCCGCGCGACGGTGAGCGCGCCCGCCGCGGACCAGCCGGCGTCGAGCACGTCACCGAGGCGGATGGCGTCCGGCGCGCCGACCGGGTCCGCGGGCCCCGCACCCGCCGGGCCCTCCGGGGTGACGTCGAACGTGTGCGGGGTGACGAGCGTGATGCCCGGCAGCTCACGGGCCGGCGGGCGGGCGAGCGCGGCGAGCAGCTCCGCGCCGGCCCGGAACGGGCTGCGGGCCGCGTCCCACGCGACGGGCGGCGGTGGGCTGCTCGACCAGACGCCCGCGAGCGAGGTCACCGGGCCGAGCGGGCGCAGCGTGTAGGGCAGCTCGTCCAGGTCACTGGCGCTGCACAGCAGCGCGGCCAGGGAGAACGCGCCGGCCTGGCTCGCCCCGCCGACGAGGATCTCCACGTCCCACATCCCGCTCGCCGCCGCGCGGCCGAGCTCGCGGTGGCGCTGCTCGGCGCGTTCCAGGTCGAGACGGGCGTCCTGGTCGTGCTCGCGCATGCGCAGGGCGGGGATGGCGCGGGCGAGCGCGTCGCGTTCCGCGGCCAGCTGGCGCGGGAGTACCGGCCAGGCGAGGACCAGCCACGCGAACGGGCCGACGAGGTGGGCCGCGTGGTCGTCGAACGAGCCGCGCCGCGGGCCGCTGGGCGGCTGACCGCCGCCGGCGCCGTCGCCGGACCGGCTCGGCGGACCGGACGCCCACAGCGCGTCCGCCGCGCCGCCGCAGCGCAGCCAGCAGGGGAACCGGGCGAGGTCCGCGAGGACGGCGCCCGCCGGCAGCGCCGACGCCGTCGCCCCGGGTGGGTACAGCAGCGGCGCCGGCGCACCCGCCGGGCCGGGGCCCGCTGGGACGGCGGCCTGCGTGGGCGCGGACGGCAGGACGGGCAGCCCGCCCGCTCCGCCGGCCGACCACGGATCTGGCGAGGGCCACCCGGTGGCAACCGGCGAGGCGGTCCGCGCGAGCACGGTGGGGGCGGGGGACGCGGGCGGCGCGTCGGCGGCGGCCGGGCTCGGGGGGAAGTAGGGCCGCCCCCCGGCGAGGAAGTGGATGTGGTGCTCGCCGGGACCGCGCAGCCAGGCGACGGCGATGCCGGGCGATGCCGGGCCGAGGCCGGGCGCGGCCGGTCCGGCGTCGAGCGAGGACAGCTCCGCGTGGGCGCCGACGAGCGCGGCGAACAGGGCGGCGGGAACGGGATCGGGCCGGTCGCCCGCCTCGGGACGCCGGGGCGCGCTCAGGATGCGGTGGAACTGGAAGCCGTCAAGCACGATCCGCCGGCCTCCCGCGCGCCATGCCCCACTCGTCCGGGCAGGTCATCCGTCGATGAATGCGGTCGAGAGCCTATCACCCTCCGCGCGCCATTCGATGCGGATCGTGCCCACTAGGTCGGCATTTCGGATATGTCGGATGTGATCGGCTGTGCTGGGTGAGGGCCGACAGCCCCGAGTCCTCGCGTCTCGCATCCGGGTGGATGCGTGGAGTGTCCACATTCGGTCGCGGTGCCGGGGGCGGAGCGCTGGGGTACCCCGCACCCGCCGAGAGGGAGATACGTATCGTGATGCCTGGTGCGTCATGGTCGCACCCTGGCGGTGCGGGGGCGGTCACCGGCAGGCCACGACGTCGACAGTGTGACGCCGCCCCGCCCGCGGCGTCCGTCCCGGAAACGGAGACATGGCTGATCACCGCCGCAGGAAACGACCCGCCACGGCCGCGAACCGGGGTTCGGCGCGGGGCCGGTCAGGCCGGTCGGTCGCCGTCGGTGTCGCGGCCGCGGGCGTGACCCTGGTCGTCGGTGCCGCCGGCGCCCTGCATGTCACCAGTGCCAGCGCCGGCGGTGACGGTTCGTCCTCCTCCTCGGTGTCCGGCGCCGGCACGCCCGACGCCGGCACGCCCGCGGCCGGTGCGGGCCCGTCCGCCGCCCCCGGTTCTCCGGCCACCGCGGCCCCGAGCCCTGTGCGGCCGAACCGGGTGGCCGGCAGCGCCGGTGGGCTCGAGGAGGACGGAGCCATCCCGGGCATCGGCTCCGTGATGATGGCGCGGGTTCCCCGCGAGGCGTTGCAGGCCATCGTCGTCACCGGCGGCGACCGCGACACGAACACCAACACCGTGACTCTGTGGCGGCGGGCGACCCCGGACGCGCCCTGGGCGGCGTTCGGCGCGCCGATGACGGGCCGCAACGGCGCCAACGGCTGGACCACCAGCCACCACGAGGGCGATCTTCGCAGCCCCATCGGGGTCTTCTCGCTGACGGCCGCCGGCGGGCGGCTGCCGGACCCAGGTACCGGTATGCCGTACGAGTACCGGCCGTCCTTCTACCAGACCGCGGCGCCGCAGGGGGAGCCGCTGGCCGACGCGTTCAACTACGTCGTCGCCATTGACTACAACCGCCTGGCGGGCCGTCCGCCGTCCGACCCGGCCCGCCCGCTCGGCGCCGGCGTCGGCGGCGACATCTGGCTGCACGTCGACCACCAGTCGCCGACCCGCGGCTGCGTCGCCCTGCTGCAGGACCAGCTGGTCTCGGTGATGCGCTGGCTGGACCCGGCCGCCCACCCCATGATCATTATGGGGGGCGCCGCCGACCTCGGCGCCGACGTCTGACGGCCGCGGCCGGGCCCCGCGCGGTCAGGCCTTGTGCTGCTCGGCGTGGCCGCCGAACTGCTTGCGCATCGCGGAGAGCAGCTTGTCGGCGAACAGGCCCTCGCCGCGCGAGCTGAACCGCTCGTACAGCGAGGCGGTGAGCACGTGCGCCGGCACGCCCTCCTCGACGGCGGCGAGCACCGTCCAGCGGCCCTCGCCCGAGTCGGAGACCCGGCCGCCGAACTCGGCGAGCGCCGGATCCTCGTGCAGGGCGGTCGCGGTGAGGTCGAGCAGCCAGGAGCTGACGACGCTGCCACGGCGCCAGACCTCGGCGATGGCGGCGGTGTCGAGGTCGTACTGGTAGTACTCCGGGTCGCCCAGCGGGGCCGTCTCGGCGTTGTGCTCGGCGGCCTCCCGGCCGATGTTCGCCTTGTCGAGGACGGCGAGGCCCTCGGCGAACGCGGCCATCATGCCGTACTCGATGCCGTTGTGGACCATCTTCACGAAGTGCCCGGCGCCGTTGGGACCGCAGTGCAGGTAGCCCTTCTCGGCCTGCGCCGGCTCGCCGGAACGGCCCGGCGTGCGGGGGATCGAGCCGATGCCCGGCGCGATCGTCTCGAACAGCGGTTCCAGCCGGCCGACGACCTCCGCCTCGCCGCCGATCATCAGGCAGAAGCCGCGCTCCAGGCCGAACACGCCGCCGGAGGTGCCGACGTCCACGTAGTGGATGCCGGCCGCGGCGAGGTCGCGGGCGCGGTGGATGTCGTCGCGGTAGTACGAGTTCCCGCCGTCGATGATGACGTCGTCGCCCGCGAAGTGGGTGGCGAGGTCGTCCACGGTCTGGCCGGTCAGGCCGGCCGGGACCATGATCCAGGCGGTCCGGGGCGGGCGCAGTGCCGCGGCGAACTCGGCCAGCGTCCGCGCTCCCGTCGCGCCCTCGGCCTCCAGCGCCTCGATGGCCTTCGGGTTCACGTCGTAGACCACGCACTCGTGGCCGCCCTGGATCAGCCGGCGCACCAGGTTGGCGCCCATCCGGCCGAGTCCGACCATCCCGAGCTGCATCTCGTCTCCCCGCTCGCTTCGTCTCGGCGGCCCGGCCGGCCGACGGTCGCGCCGACGGCCGACCGGGCCCTGCTTCGGCACCCGCCATTCTTCCCCGCCGCCCCCGGCCGTCCCGGCCGTGGTGCGCCGAGGCCGTCCGATCAGGCGAGGTGCTTCTGGTCACCCCCCACCGGACACGCGGGATGGCGACGCGCGGTGGGTGTCGGGGCGTGCCGGCGAGGCGGGTGCGCGTGGTCTGCTGGGATGGACGTGGCCGGTGCGCGGCGGGTGTGCCAGCGGGACGGACGGGGAGGCACAGGACGTGGACCAGAACTCGAACGTGGACGTCATCGTGATCGGCGCGGGGCCGGCGGGGGAGAACGTGGCCGGGCGCTGCGCCCAGGCGGGGCTCGCCGTGGCGATCGTCGAACGGGAGCTCGTCGGCGGCGAGTGCAGCTACTGGGGGTGTATCCCGAGCAAGACGCTGATCCGCCCGGGGGAGATCCTCGCGGCCGCCCGTCGGGTGCCCGGCGCCGCCGCGGCGGTCACCGGCACGGTGGACTGCGCCGCGGTGTTCGCCCGTCGTGACGACATGGTCGCCGGGTACGCGGACGACTCCCAGGTGCCGTGGCTGACCGACCGGGGCGTCGAGCTCGTGCGCGGGGTGGGCCGGCTGACCGGCCAGCCGCGGCAGGTGGCGGTCACCGCCGCGGACGGCACCGAACGGCTGCTCACGGCGTCACGGGCCGTGGTGGTGGCGACCGGGACCCGGGCGACCGTTCCGCCGATCCCCGGCCTCGCGCAGGCCGAGCCGTGGGACAACCGCACCGCGACGGGCGCCCGCACGGTGCCCAGGCGGCTCGTCGTGCTCGGCGGCGGGGCGGTCGGCGTCGAGCTGGCCCAGGCGTTCCGCCGGCTCGGCAGCGAGACGGTCACGCTCGTCGAGGGCTCGCCCCGGCTGCTCGCCCGGGAGGAGGAGTTCGCCGGCGAGCAGGTGCGCGAGGCGTTCGAGGCGGAGGGCATCACCGTCCTGCTGGGTACCCGCGCGGTCGAGGTGCGCCGCGACGCCACTGGCGCCGACCAGCGGCGCGGGCCGGTGACGGTACGGGTCGAGCGCCCGACGCCGCCGTCCCGGGATACCGGCTCAGGCGACGGGCCGGGGCCGGGGCAGGGGCCGGGGGAGGCCGCGGGCGAGGAGACGGCGGGCGGCACGCCGCCGGGGGACGTCCTGGTGGCCGACGAGATCCTGGTGGCGGTCGGGCGGACCCCGGCGACCCGGGACCTGGGCGTCGAGGCGGTCGGGCTGCGGCCGGACACGTTCATCGAGGTGGATGACGAGCTGCGGGCGACGGCCGTCGACGGCGGCTGGCTGTACGCCGTCGGCGACGTGTGCGGCCGGGCGCTGCTCACCCACATGGGCAAATACCAGGCGCGCGTCGTCGCCGACGTGATCACCGGGCGCCGTGACGCGGCCGGCCAGCCCGCCCGCGACCGCGCGGACGGCCTCGCGATCCCCCGGGTGACGTTCAGCGACCCGCAGGTCAGCGCGGTCGGGCTGACCGAGCGGGCGGCCCGGGAGGCGGGCGTGGACGTGCGGGCGGTCAGCGTGCCGACCAGCGGGGTGGCCGGTGCGTCGGTCCGCGGGGAGGCGACCGCGGGGACGTCGAAGCTGGTGGTCGACGAGGCCCGTCGGGTCGTCGTCGGGGCGACCTTCACCGGCCCCGACACCCAGGAGATGGTGCACGCGGCGACGATCGCGATCGTCGGCGAGGTGCCGCTGGAGCGGCTGTGGCACGCGGTCCCGTCGTTCCCGACGGTCAGCGAGGTCTGGCTGCGCCTGCTGGAGGAATACGGCCTGTGACGGCCCTTCGGCGGCGGGTGTCAGCAGGGCCCGGGCCGTGCCGTGGGAACGGCACGGCCCGGGCGCTGTCACCGCGCAGCCGCCATCAGGCGTCAGGCGTCAGGCGTCAGATGTCGGATGTCGGATGTCGGCGTCAACTGAAGACGGACACGCCGCCCGGGCCCACGAGCAGGCCGACGATGATGAGCAGGATGCCGTAGAGCAGGGCGCCGCGCACGATCGTGACGATCCCCGCGATGACGAGGATCACCGCGATCAACCAGAGAATGAATTCCATGTCAACGGGATTCCGCCGCTAGCCCCAGTAAAACAGTCGGCATCCCAGTTCAGCCCGCGGCGGGCGCCGGCGTCCGCGTCTCCGCGTGGCCCAGCCGGCGCACGTCGGGGGCGCCGAGGCGGGCCGCGTCCGCCGTGGCGTCGTCGGCCTCACGCTGCGAGGCGCGCTCCGCCTCCACCCGGGCCAGGTAGTGCTCGACCTCCCGGTCGCGCACGTTGCTGTCCCAGCCGAGCGTGGGGGCGATCAGGTCGGCGACGGCACGGGCCGCGTCGACACCGCGGTCGGGCGTCTCGATCGAGATGCGGGTCCGCCGCGTCAGCACGTCCTCCAGGTGCAGGGCACCCTCGTGGGTGACCGCGTAGACGACCTCGGCCGCGAGGTACGTGGGCGCGCCGGTCAGCGGGCGGGCCAGCTCCGCCCGGGACGCGGCCAGCTCCAGCACCTCCTCGGCGAGCGTGCCGTACCGGTGCAGCAGATGCTCGATCCAGCCGACGTGCAGCCCGAAGCGCCGGGCGAGGGTCTCCCGGGCGTTCCACAGGGCGGGGTAGCCGTCCGCGCCAAGCAGTGGGATCTTCTCCGTGCACGACGCCGGCACCGCCCGGTTCATCCCGGCCACCGCCGCGTCCACCGCGTCCGCGGCCATCACCCGGTAGGTCGTGTACTTCCCGCCGGCGACCATCGTCAGGCCCGGCGCGGGGGAGACGACGGCGTGCTCGCGGGACAGCGCCGAGGTGTCCTCGGACTCGCCGGCCAGCAGCGGGCGCAGCCCCGCGTAGACGCCGGTGATGTCGGCGGTGGTCAGCGGCGTGCGCAGCACCCTGTTGACGGTGGTGAGCAGGTAGTCGATGTCGGCGCTGCTGGCGGCGGGGTGGGCGAGGTCGAGGTTCCAGTCGGTGTCGGTGGTGCCGATGATCCAGTGGCCGCCCCACGGGATGACGAAGAGCACGCTGCGCTCGGTGCGCAGGATCAGCCCGGTCTCGCCGTGGACGCGGTCGCGGGGGACGACGATGTGCACGCCCTTCGACGCCCGGACCGACAGCTTCCCCCGCCCGCCGACCATGGCCTGGATCTCGTCCGTCCACACCCCGGCACAGTTGATCGTCTGCTCGGCGCGCAGCGCGATCTCGCCGCCTGACTCCAGGTCGAGTACCCGGACGCCGGCGACCCGCTCGCCCTCCCGCAGCAGTCCGACGACCCGGGCGCTGGTGGCCAGCGCCGCGCCGTAGCGCACCGCGGTGCGGGCGACGAACAGGGTGTGACGGGCGTCGTCGACCTGGCCGTCCCAGTACTGGATGGCGCCGACGAGGGCGTCGGAGCGCAGCGACGGGAAGATCCGCAGCGCGGCCCTGCGGGTCAGGTGCCGGTGGTGCGGCATCGTGCCGTCGCCGCCGGGACCGATGCGGGCCAGCCCCTGGCCGAGGGTGTCGTAGAGCAGCACCCCGCTGCCGATGTAGGCGCGCTCCCAGCCGTGGCGGGTCAGCGGCAGCAGGAACGGGACGGTGTGCACGAGGTGCGGGGCGAGCGTGTCGAGCATCAGCGAGCGCTCCCGCAGCGCCTCGCGGACCAGCGGGGCGTTGAGCTGCTCGAGGTAGCGCAGGCCGCCGTGGATGAGCTTGCTGGACCGGCTGGACGTGCCGGCGGCGAGGTCGCGGGCCTCGACGAGGGCCACCGACAGGCCGCGGGTGGCGGCGTCGAGCGCCACCCCGGCGCCGGTCACGCCGCCGCCGATCACGGCGACGTCCATCACCTCGGTGCGCATCCGGCGCAGCGCGTCGGCGCGGCGGGCGGGATCGAGGCTCGCGGTTGGCGCGGCGGGCCTGGTCGGCGTCATGGCGATCCTCCTGCTCCATCGGTCGACTTCTCCTGCGGGGCGACGTGTCCATCGTGCCGGCTGACGGTGACGGGCGCCTGTGCGTGGGTGAACGGCAGGCGTCGGATGGCGGACGCCACGGCGCCGGGGTGCCCGCCGACCGGCCGTGCCTGGCAGGTCGTTGTCGGTAAGCACACAGCCGGGTTGTGGGAGTACTACGGTCTGACTGGCCGCGTCCTCCCGCCGGAGGAGACGACGTCCACAGATGAGATTGACGACAGATGGGGTGGACCGCGTGGACCTGACCTACCCCCCGGAGGCGGAGGAGTTCCGCGCGGAGCTTCGGGCCTGGCTCGCCGCGTCCGTCCCCGCGGCCTGGACGGCGCCTGGCTTCTGGGGCTCGCTCGACGAGGACGCGGCGTTCGACCTGCGACGCGACTGGGAGCGGGGCAAGGCGCTCGCCGGCTTCGGCGGGATCGACTGGCCGGTCGAGTACGGCGGGCGCGGCGGCACCCCGGCGATGGCCGCGATCGCCGACGAGGAGCTGGTCCGGGCCCGCGCCCCGCGCTCGGTGAACACGCTGGGCCTCACCTTTCTCGCCCCGACGGTGATGGCCGTGGGCACCTCGGCGCAGAAGACCGAGATCATCGGCCCGATGCTGCGCAACGAGGTCATCTGGTGCCAGGGCTTCTCCGAGCCCGATGCGGGCTCCGACCTCGCTGCGCTGCGCACCCACGGCGAGCGCGACGGTGACGTGTTCGTCGTCAACGGCCAGAAGGTGTGGACGACGTTCGCCGGCCGCGGCGACCGGATCTTCACCCTGGTCCGCACCGAGCCGGGGTCGAGCCGGCATCGCGGGCTGTCCCTGCTGCTCGTCGACATGCGCGCGCCCGGCGTCGAAGTGCGCCCGATCCGCCAGCTCAGCGGGGTCAGCGAGTTCGGCGAGGTGTTCTTCACCGACGTCCGGGTGCCCGCGTCGGCCTGCGTGGGCGGTCTGGGCAACGGCTGGGCGACGGCGATGCTGCTGCTCTCGTTCGAGCGCGGCGGGTCGGCTCTGGGCCAGTACACCGCCTTCCGGCGCGCCTACGACCAGATCGTCGACGTCGCCCGGGCGCTGGGCCGCGACGGCGACCCGGTGCTGCGCGACCGGCTCGCCGCGCGCCTGGTGGAGCTGGAGTGCCTGCGCTACCACGCCCTGCACGTGCTCACCGAGGTCGAGCGGGGCGGCGACCTCGGCGCCGCCTCGTCGGTCACCAAGCTCCAGTGGTCCCAGGCCTACCAGGGGCTGTTCGAGACGTTCGACGAGGTGCTTGGCGCCGATGTCGCGCTGACCCGGCCGCTCGCCGATCTCGACCTCACCGACCTGCGGCGGGAGAGCTTCTGGACCCGGTCGGTGACGATCTGGGGTGGATCGTCGCAGGTACAGCGCTCGATCGTGGCCGAGCGCGTGCTCGGCCTGCCCCGCGGCTCGTGAGCGCCGTGCATCCGTCGGCATCGCCCGCGACGCTCGGGCGCCTGCCGCCTTTGACGGCGCCTTCGCTGTCTTCGCTGTCCTCGTCTTCGCCGTCTTCGCCGTCTTCGCTGTCCTCGTCGCCTTTGCCGTCCTCGCTGTCAGGAGGCCGCCGCCCGTGTTCTTCGCCCTGACCGACGAGCAGCGCGCGCTCGCCGCGTCCGTCCGTGAGCTGCTCGCCGACCGCTTCGACCTCAGCGCCGTGCGGGCGGTCTTCACCGACCCGGCCGCCGACGGCCATCCACCCGACCTGTGGAAGGCCATCGGCGAGCAGGGGTGGCTCTCGGTGTGCGTGCCGGTCGAGCACGGCGGGCTGGGCCTCGGCCTGCTCGACGCCCAGGTCGTCGCCCGCGAGTTCGGTGCCGGGGTGGTGCCGGGGCCGTGGGCGGCGACGGTGCTCGCCGGCGAGGCCGTGCGGCGCTGCGGCGGCCCGGAGCAGGCAGCGACGGTCCTCGGCCCGCTCGGCGCCGGCGACCTCGTCGCCACGGTCGCCCTGCGGGGCCCGGGCGGCGGCTTCGGGACGGACGGCGTCGCCGTGCGCGCCGACGAGGCGGGCCACCTGCACGGCGTCGCGTCCGGCGTCGAATACGCCGCCATCGCCCGGCTACTCGTCGTCGCCGCCGAGGGCGGCGCGGGAATCGGGCTGTACCTGGTGGATGGCGGGGCGCCGGGTGTCGTGGTCGAGCCGCGGGCAGGGTTCGACGGCACCACCCGGCTCGCGGCGCTGACGTTCACCGGCGCGCCGGCCACCCGCCTGCCGGGCTCGGACGCGGCGGCGTTCGCCGACCTGCTGCGCCGCGGCGCGGTGCTCGCCGCCGCGGACCTCGTCGGCGTCGCCCGCGTCGCACTCGGGCGCACCGTCGCCTACGACCGTGAGCGCATCCAGTTCGGCCGGCCGGTCGGTGCCTTCCAGGCGCTCGCCCACCATCTCGCCGACCTGCACGTCGCCGTCACCATGGCCGAGCATGCCGTGCTGTACGCGGCGCACGCGATCGACACCGACGCCCCGGACGCCGACCTCGCCACCGCCGTGGCGAAGAGCAAGGCGAACCAGGCCGCCGGCGACGCCACCGCCGCGATGATCCAATACCACGGCGGAACCGGCTACACCTGGGAACACGACACTCATTTCTTCTACAAACGCGCCAAACGCCTGATCGGTGCTTTCGGCGACACCCGCGAGCACCATGCCAGGGTGGCCCACCTGACCGTCGGTCCGGTGCGCTGACCGGGTATCGCGCGGCGGCTCGCGGCCGCCGCGCGAAGGCCGTCCGGGGGGATTTCGCAAATGTCATTCGGCCGCCGGCCGGGAACGAGGCGACCGGGCTCGGATCGCCCGCACCGGCCGCCGTGGCCGTCAGCCTGATCCTCCACACTTATGCGATATGAACGGACGCTCCGTGCAGGCGTTGTCAGCGGTGATGATTCGGTGCTCCGCCCAGCTGCGGGCCACGCAGATGGTGTTTCTGCTGCTGTTCCTGGCGGTCTGGAACGGGTGGTACCGCGCGCATCCGCTCGCGCTGGTCGGCCCGGCGGTGCTGCTGGCCTGGTGCGTGGCGTTCGTCGTGCTGCTGCGCCGGCGGCCGAGCCGCTGGCTCGCCGTCGCCGACGTCGTCGTGGCGGTGCTCGCCGCGCTGGTCGCCACCTGGATCACGCCTGACGCGGCGCGCGGTGACCCGTCGTCGTTCGTCTTCGTCGCGGCGCTCACCGCCACGGTGGGGGCGGCGTTCGGGCTGCCCCGCCCGGCGTTCGCCACCGCCGTCGCGGCGCTCGTCGCCAGCCAGTTCGCCACCGCGTCGGGCCATCGGCCACAGGTGTTCGCCGCGTCCGCGCTCGTGCTGGTCGTCGCCGGGCTGGTGCATCAGGCCGTCCGGCGGCTGCACCGGGTCGCCGTCCGGGCCGACCTGCACCACCGGGAGGTCGCCGCCCGCCGGCGCCGGCTGGTCGTCGCCGAGGGGCGCGAGCGGGACACCCGGGAGCAGGAGCGCCTGCTGCACGACACGATCCTCAACACGCTCACCGGTCTCGGGATGAGCGAGGACCAGCCCGTCGACGACCTGCGCCGCCAGTGCGCCGAGAGCGTCCGGGCCGTCGAGGACCATCTGGCCGGCCGGCCGGAGCCAGGCCCTTCCGTGACCGAGCGGATCGCCCGGGCGGTGGCCGGGGCGCGGGCTGACGGCCTGCGGGTCACCCTGGTGGGCTCGCCCGGGTCCGACCTGGCCCACCAGGCCCCGCCGGCCCCCGCGCCCCGGCCGGCGCCGCCCTCGGACGCCATCCAGCGCTCGGACGCCACGCCGCCCGTCGAGACGGCCGTTGATCCGGCTGCGGCCTGGGTGCCCGATGACGTGGGGGCCGCCGTCGCCGCCGCGCTCGGCGAGGCCCTGCGCAACGTGCGCCTCCACGCCGGGACCGTGGACGCCCGGGTCGTGCTCGACCTGGGGCCCGGCCATCTGCGGGTGAGCGTCATCGACCGGGGGCGCGGCTTCCCGCCGGCCGGCCTGCCCGCCGACGGCGCTCGGCTGGGACTACGTAACTCGGTGACCGCCCGGATGCGGTCGGTGGGCGGTTCCGCCGACATCTGGTCCGAGCCCGGCCGCGGCACCCGGGTCATGCTGCGCTGGGACCCGCCGCCGCCCGCTACCGCCGACGCCTCGGCCGCCGCGCGGCTCGAGGAGTCGCTGACCGCGGCCGCCCGCCGCTCGTTCGCGGTGGCGATGGTCGTGGGCTGGCTCGCGGCGCTCACCCCGGTCGTGCTGCATCGGGACACGTCCCGCTCGCTGCTCGCGGGCGTGGGGATCTGGGCGGCCACCGCCGTCGTCGTCGGCGTGACGGCGCGGGTGGCCGCCCGCAGGACGCTCACCGGCGCCGAGTCCTTCCTCGTCGTGCTGCTCGCGGTCGCCTCGGCGGTGGCCGGCGGTGCCAACACCGCCGAACACGCCGGCGTGCTGGTCGTGAGCTGGGGGACCACGATGGTCAACCCGCTGCTGGTGGCGATGGCCGGCCTGTCCCGGCCCCGCCGTGAGCGCTACGCCGCCACCGCCGTCTCGGCGCTCGCGATGGCCGCCATCGTCTACGCGCTCGGCGGCTGGTACGAGAACCTGGTGATGTCCCGGCTGGTGGCCGCCGTGCACGGGCTGGTGCTTCTCCAGCTGCTGGTCACCATGTTCGGCCCGGTGCTGCGGGCCAGCGCGCAGGAACGGGCGCGCGCCGACGATCTCGACGCCGAGCTGCGCAATGGGCGCGTGCTGGACCGCACCCTGCGCCGCGACCGGCAGCGACGCCTCGCCGAACTGGACGCCCGCTTCCTGCCGCTGCTGCGCGACATCTCGGCCGGCCGGCTGGATCCGGCCGACTCGCTGGTCCGCGCCCGCTGCACGGCCCGGGCCCGGGCGCTGCGGCGTGACCTCACCGGCGCCGGGCCCGCGGCGCTGCGGGGCCTCGCCGGCCCGATCGAGGAGGTCGAGGCCCGCGGCATCGCCGTCACCGTGCAGACCGCCGGCGAGTTCAGCTCCGTGCCCGACGCGGTGGCGCGGGAGTTCCTCGCGCGGGTCTCGGCGGTGCTCTCCGCCGTCCGCCGCGGCCCGGTGGTGCTCACCGGCTACCTCACCGACAGTCACGCGGACATCTACCTCACCTATCCTTCCCGGCCCGCGCCGAAGCCCGACCGTGCCGCGCCCGAGGCCGGGGGCCGCGGGCAGGGCCCCGCCCGACCGGCGTCTGGCGCCGAGGGCGCCCTGCCGGACCCCGAATCCCTGCCACCGGGCGTCGACCTGCCCGCGCCGAGCGTCGAGCCGTCCTCGCCCCCCGCCACGACTCCGACTCCCGCCGCGGCGGGCGCGGGTGCGATGCCCGCGGCTCGATCCGTTCCGGTGCGCGCGGGACGGGGCGGTGGCGAGCGACGGGGCGGCGGGCGCTCGCCACGCCGCGCGATGACCCTCGCCGACTTCGGCCGGACCGGTGAGTTCGGGCCGGCCGGGTCGGGCCTTGTCCGCGCGGGCGGGAGCATCGCGGACGGCGTCGTCTGCGTGGAGCTGCACTGGTCCGCCGCGGAGGACGGCAGCGTGCCCGCGGGGACCGCCGGCCGGACCGGTCCCGCCGGCGCCACCGCCTCGGCCGGCGCCACCGCCTCGGCCGGCGCCACCGCCTCGGCCGGTGCCCTGAGTTCGGCCAAGGCTGTCAGCTTGGCGGAGGCTGTGAGCTCGGTGGAGGCCGTGGGCGTGGGGACGCCCGCCCCGCGCGGCGGCGCCGCGGGCGACGGGGACCCGCCCGGGGCCGGGCGGCGGCCGGTCGTCCCGGGCGGGGACGCCTTCGCGGCGATGACCGGCCTGCGCGACCTCGACCTGGGCGGCGACCAGGTCAGAGGGACGCGGCGTGGTCGAACAGGCGGGTGGCCGCGGCGAGCGCAGCGCGGCGCTCCGCCGGGACCAGGCCGATCCGCGAACGGCGGTCCAGCAGATCCGCCGGATCCAACGCCCCCTCGTGGCATACCGCGAACAACCACTCCGCCCCCGTGACCGGCACCCCCGCGGCGACCGGGGCGAGCAGGCCCGGCTCGCCGTCGGCGAGTGCCAGCACCCGGGGCGCCTCCGTCCCGTACCGCTCGACCAGCCGGCGCGCGGCCGCGATCGCGGCGAGCCGGGCGCGCGGCGCCGCGCCGACGAGGCCGAGGTGCCGGGTGCGGCAGGGCCCGGCGGGCAGGCCGGCGGCCGCGACGGCGGCGTCCACCGCGTCGGCGGCCATCCGACGGTAGGTGGTGAGCTTGCCGCCCACCACGGTGACCAGGCCGTCGTCCCCGGTGTGGACGAGATGGCGGCGGGACAGGTCGGCGGTGTGCCGGCCGGATCGTGCCGCGCCAGCCGACCCCGCCCGCCCTCCGCCGCCCAGGTGCTCGCCGTCCGCATGGTGCTCGTCGTCGAGCAGTGGGCGCAGTCCGGCGAACGTGCCGACCACGTCGGCGCGGTCCAGCGGTGCGGCCAGCACCGTCGAGACGATCTCGATGAGCTGGGTGATCTCGGCCTCGTCCGGCTCGGGAACATCGGTGATCCGGTCGACGGGAACGTCCGTGAGCCCGATGTAGACCCGGCCGTCACCCTGCGGGAGCACGAGCGCGAACCGGCCCCGCTCGCCCGGGATCGGCACGGACAGCGCGCCGCGCCCCCCGGCGAAGGCCTCGGAACGCACCACCAGATGCGTCCCGCGGCTCGGCCGCAGCCGGATGCCGGGCGCGAGCGCCGGCGCCCACACGCCGGTCGCGTTGATCACGGCGCGGGCCCGGATCTCCACGTCGCCGCCGCCGAGGACGTCCCGCGCGGCCACCACGAAGCCGCCCTGACGTGACCACGACCGGCCCGGGCCGACCGCGGAGCCGGCCGGCTCGATGCCCGTCACCCGCAGCCGGGTGAGGATCCGCGCGCCGAAGCCGGCGGCGGTGCGGGCGAGCGCGACGACGAGGCGGGCGTCGTCGACGAGCTGGCCGTCCCAGTAGACCAGGCCGCCGCGCAGGCCCGTCTCGCCCAGCGCGGGAGCGAGCCCGAGCGTCTCCACGGCCGTCAGCCGCCGCGGCGCCGGCAGCACGGCGCGCGGGGTGCCGGCGGCCCGGCGCAGCACGTCGCCGACCTGCAGGCCGACCCGCACCACCGCGGCGGACGGCGGTGACACCGCCGGGGTCAGCGGCGTCACGATCGGCAGCGCCCGGACGAGATGCGGGGCGGTGGACCGCATGAGGATGTCGCGCTCGACCGCGCTCTCCCAGGCCACCGCGACGTCACCGTGGGCGAGGTAACGCAGCCCCCCGTGCACGAGCTTGGAACTCCATCGGCTGGTGCCGAACGCGAGGTCCCGTGCCTCGGCCAGCGCCACGGTCAACCCCCGCGACGCCGCGTCCAGGGCCACGCCGACGCCCGTCACCCCGCCGCCGACCACGAGCAGGTCGACCCGCTCACCGTCCGCCAGCGCGGCGAGCTCCCGCGCCCGCCGACGGGCGTCGAGGGACGTGGACGCCGCGAACGGCCCGGGCCCGGTCATGCCCGCCCGCCCGCGGGGGCGAGGTAGGCGCGAAGAAGGTGGCGCAGCTCGGCCGTCCTGGTCCGCTCCGGGACCGCGCCGCCGAGAGCGTCCGCGGACAGCACGAACGACTGCACCACCAGCAGGATCATGACGGCCAGTGCCTGCGGGTCGGCCGCGCGCACGACGCCGTGGGCGGCGGCGGCGCCGAGCTGGTCGGTCAGCAGATCGACGACCATCTGCTGGGTCGCGCCGCGCCGCTCCGTCAGATAGGGGAGAAGCATCTCCGGATCCGTCTCGATGATGCGCAGGTAGACCGGGTTCGTCCGGAACGCGTCGACGGTCGCGACGATGTGGCCGACGAGGCTGTCGAGATCGCCGCTCCACTCCCGGGTCATCACGTCGCCGACGAGGGAGCGCAGGTCAGGCCAGCGACGGTAGAGGGTCATCCGGCTCATCCCGGCGCGGCGCGCCACCTCGGTCAGGGTGGTGCGCCGCACCCCGACCGCCAGCAGGGACGCCTTGGCCGCGTCCAGCACGGTCGACTCGCCCGCCCAGCCGGCGACGACCTCACCCGCCGGCTCCGCGTGACGGTGGTCGATGTCGAGTTCCATGCGACCGCCCTCCTGCGCCCGATACCCGGCTCCCGCCCGACGCCGTCCCCGGCAGCGCGCCGGCCGCGGGTGTGCCATCGTGGGACGAGCTCTTGTGACAGTGTTACGCCTACTGTCACACTGTCTCAGGTCGGAGTCTATCGAGCCGTATCGAGCCGGCGGGCCGAGGTGACCATGACGAGTACCGACGAAGCGCGCGGAACCACCTCGACGGAGCCGGTCTGGTGGGGCTGGGGTCCGGCGGTCGCCCACGATCCGCTGCCCGAGAGCGTCCGCCTGCTGCTGGCCCGCCTCGGCATCCCCTCCCGGCCGACCCCGCCCGTCGGGCTCGCCGAGGTCCGCCTGCCCCCGGCGCGGCTACCGGCCGCCGCGCGTGACGCCCTGGCCGCGATCGTCGGCGACCGGCACGTGCGCGGCGACGACGAGTCCCGGGTGCGCCACTGCCGCGGCCGCTCCACCACCGACCTGCTGCGCCTGCGCGCCGGCGACGCCTCCGCCGCCCCCGACGCGGTCGTCCTGCCCGCCGACCATGACGAGGTGCTCGCCGTGCTGCGGCTGGCGACCCGGGAACGGGTGGTCGTCGTGCCGTTCGGCGGGGGGACATCCGTCGTCGGCGGCCTCGCGCCCACCGGCCAGCCCGGGCGCCCGGGCATCGCCCTCGACCTGGCCCGCCTCGACGGCCTCGGCCGGGTGGACCGCGAGTCGGGGACGGCCGAGCTCGGTGCCGGGCTGCGCGGGCCGCGCGCCGAGGCGCTGCTCGCCGAGCACGGGCTGACCCTGGGCCACGTGCCGCAGTCCTGGGAGTACGCGAGCATCGGCGGCTTCGCCGCCACCCGGTCCAGTGGTCAGGCGTCCGGCGGCTACGGGCGGTTCGACGACCTTGTCGTCGGGCTGCGGGTGGCCACGCCCGCGGGCAGCTGGGATCTCGGCCGGGCACCCGCCTCGGCGGCCGGTCCCGACCTGCGGCAGCTGATGCTCGGCTCGGAGGGCGCGTTCGGCGTGATCACCCAGGTGGTGTGCCGGGTGCGGCCGCTGCCCGCGCGGCGCCTCCACGAGGGCTGGTCGGTGCCCGACTTCGTCACCGGCACCCGGCTGCTGCGCACCCTCGCCGCCCGCGACCTGCGCCCGACCGTGTGCCGCCTGTCCGACGAGACGGAGACCATCGCGGGCCTCGCCCGCCCCCCGAGGCGGCGCCCGGCCGCCCGCGACCGCGCCGCGCAGGACGACGGGCCCGGCGGTGACGCGACCACGGGCGGCTGCCATCTGATCACCGGGTACGAGGGGCCCGGCCCGGCGGTCGCGCGGCGGGCCAACGAGGTCGCCGAGGTCCTGCTGGCCGGCGGCGCCCGCCGCCTCGACGCCGACGCCGGCGCCGACTGGGAACAGGGCCGCTTCCGCGCGCCCTACCTGCGCGACTCCCTGCTCGACCTGGGCATCTTCGCCGAGACGCTGGAGACGGCCGGCTTCTGGTCGGCGCTGCCGGCGCTCTACGCGGGGGTCCGCGGGGCGCTGGTCGACACGCTCGGCGCCGCCGGCCTGTCCCCGGTGGTGATGTGCCACATCTCCCATCTGTACGAGACGGGCGCGTCGCTCTACTTCACCGTCGTGTGCGGCCAGGGCGCCGATCCGATCGGTAGCTGGCGGGCGGCGAAGGTGGCGGCCGGCGACGCGATCGTCGCCGCGGGCGGCACGATCACCCACCACCACGCCGTCGGCACCGAGCACCGTCCCTGGCTCGGCGCCGAGGTCGGCCCGCTCGGCGAGGACGTGCTGCGCGCGGTCAAGCGCGCCCTGGACCCCGCCGGCATCCTCAACCCCGGCATCCTCGTCGCCTGACCTCGTCGCCTGACCTCGTCGCCTGGCCTCCCGGCGGGTACACCACCACCGTGACTCCTCCACCGGCTGAGGCCGGCGGCTTCTCAGGACGACGTTGCCGCGGTCTGAAGGGCCAGCCCGGCCCTGAGGATGTTGACGGCCGCGTTCACGTCGGCGTGCGCGGCGTGCCCGCACCG